>JAAYBE010000330.1 GCA_012719015.1 Actinomycetota bacterium | reverse complement strand
GCACGCCGGTCCGGCGCCAACCAGGCCGCAGCACGGCGCACCTGCGGCCAGACGGCGTGCGCACCACCAGGCGCACGGAGGCTTTGGGGGTCAGGTCGTCCACGCGGTACCGCAGGTGCACGCGCCCGCCCTTCCGCACGCGCGCGGCGCGTGCCCGGGTGACAGGACCTTCGGCGTCGATCCGCACCGTACAGACGCGGACCGCCTCTTCGTTGCCCCGCTTGTCGACGGCGCGGTAGCGGACGCGGTGGACTCCCTGGCCGGAGACCCGGAGCGTCGCCGGCAGCCCGCTGAGGGGGGCGAGTTCGGCGCCGTCCACTCCGGCCTCGATGCGGTCCACGCCCGACCCCTCGTCGACGGCCGAGAACGTCAGCGTGACCGGCGTCGCGCTCCAGGGGCCGTCGGCGCCGTGGACGGTCGTGACCGGCGCCGAGACATCCGCCGACGGTCCGTCCGCGGCCAGCGTGATCGCGGTCCCGCCGAAGACCTCGAACCTCTGCTCGTCTCCCTCGACCTGGAACGGCGCCCAGCGCACGTTCCTGTACCACGTGTCCAGGCACGCGTACTCCGGGTAGCCGGCGGTCTCCCGGTACCCGATCCCGAGCACCGCGTGGTCGATCGCACCGTCGCCGTCACTGTCCACGCACAGGACCATGGGGCGGCCGGCGTCGATCTCGGCCTGGAACACGGCGAAGGTGAGCTCGCGCGGGCCGCTGTAGTAGATGAAGTAGTCGGCGAAGGCGACCGACGCCGACGGACAGGTCGACGCGACGTACGCCCGCACGGCCGGACCGAGTGCATCCGTGTAGCTCCAGCCGTACGCGAGGCCCAGGGCGCTGCGTGAGGTCCCCATGAGGTCGGCGAGACAGTCGTCGGCGTGCCTGGCGCC
Organism: Actinomycetota bacterium; assembly: GCA_012719015.1. Lineage (GTDB taxonomy): Bacteria > Actinomycetota > Thermoleophilia > UBA2241 > UBA2241 > CAIXSE01. The sequence continues at coordinate 1,198 of JAAYBE010000330.1, read as the reverse complement.
GTCCGGATGCTGACTCCGGTCGGGCTGGATGCTGCCGCCGTTGTCCTTGGGCAGCGCGTAGTCCTCGTAGTGCCGCGGCTCGGCGCCCGTGCCGTGAGAGGCGATCGCCTGATCCACGGCCGGGGTCTGCGTGGACGCGTCCCCGGGGATCAGGTCCGGGAACCCGTGCGCGTCGTAGTAGCCGAGGAGCATGCCGGCCGATGTGGGAGCACACCCGTCGCGCCACAGGTACGCCGGGGCGCCGCCGAGTACCACCTCGCCGACGCCGGTCGCGGCGGCGCGACCGAGGACGGGCGGCAGCACCCCCGGCGGCGGCACGGGGCCGGTGGTCGTCAGAGCGCCGCCCCGCGGGCCCGCGTGCGCCTGGGCAGGACCGGACAGCACACAGGCGATCGCGACGACGGCGAACAACAAGGCGACCGCCGCCGCGCCCGCCGTGCTTTCTCGGAGCCGATGTGGCCACAGACCGGATCTCACATCCATGGAATCGGCAGATCCGCCGATCTCATGAGTCCCCGCAGGCGCGCGGCGATGGTACGCTACGCGCATCGTGAGCGGGCACCAGCGTGCGCGCCGCAAGGCGCCCTACCGGGTCTACGTCAGCGAGAGCGCCGTGGAGGCTCGCCGCCGGAGTCGGCGCCGACGGCGGCGTATCCTTCTCGTCGCGCTGCTCGTGGCGGTCGGCTGCGGCGCGGTGGCCGGCGGCGTGCTCGTCGCCGGCGACCGGGCGCGGGACGCATGGCGCCTCGCCGGGCTCGGCACGGCGAACGATCAGCCTGCCGCCGCGTCGACGCCCGCAGTCGTCTCCGGAGTCCTGCTCAGGACCCTGACCAAGGCGATCGAGATCGACCCGCCTCCCCCCATCGTCTCGAAGGGTGACGGCATCAAGCTCGCCACGTTCCTCGGAGACGAGACGCGCCGGGTCTACGGCCTCGGCCCGGCGCCCACGTCGCTCTCGCTCGTCTGGAGAACGTATGTCGGCGGGGGGATGACTGCGCCGGTCGCCAAGGGCGAGAACAAGCCCTGGACCGGCAGCGGCTGGACGGGGCAGCCCGTCATCGTGCGCGACCAGGGCAGACTGTACCTGCTCTGGGGCGCCTACGACCGCAAGCTGCACAAGATCGATCTCAAGACCGGCAGGATCGTCTGGGAGTACGCCTTCGACGACATCATCAAGAGCAGTCCGACCGTGATCGAG
>JAAYBE010000329.1 GCA_012719015.1 Actinomycetota bacterium | reverse complement strand
TCGTGGCTACCCCCGCGGAGGGATGGCCCCAGGCTGACGAACACTTCCCGCGTTGCGCACACAGCCGGGCTGCCAGTCACCAAGGCAGTCCGGCTTTGTGCATCCAGGTCGAGAGACCAGGGTGAGAGAAGGAGGTGAGGCACGCTCGTGGAGCCCCGTCGGCACAGGAGGGACCACCCGGTGCCTTCCGGACACGCTCCGTGAGTACACATCCCGAACGGCTGCGCAGGCAGCGAACCCCGTGATGGGTCCACGAAGAAAGGGTCAGGTATGGAGTGTTACGTGTGTGCGCGGGCCGGCAAGAAGACGGTCGCCGTGGGCGTCTGCATCGTGTGCGGCATGGGCCTTTGCATGGAGCACGCGCTGCGTGAGGACGTCGAGGTCTGGGAAGGCGGGTACCCCTTCCCGAGCCAGAAGGCCAAGAAGCCGTTGCCGCGCATCCTCTGCGCGGAGTGCAAGGAGGTCCTGGTCTCGTCGTGACCGTTCGGTCACACCGAGCCTGCGCGCGGTGGGCGCCCCCGGGCTTCCCGCGCAGTCTTCACTCGCATGTCTTTTCGCCCTCGGGCCGTCATGGGGGACGGTCCGCCACAGAGGGTGACGACCGGATCCGGACACCGGAGCCAAGGAGGTAAAGATGTCGTTGTACGAAAAGATGGTGAACGAGGCCATTGGCGCGACTCGAGCCGTGTTCGAGGTGAACAAGGCGAACCGCGGCGGCACGTTCCACGTCACCGACGCCAAGCCCTACGTCGACGCCGTCAACAAGATGACGGCCTATGAGGGGCAGTCGCAGGAAGTCATCGACCTCCACGTGAAGTCGGTCAACGCCCACTTCGACGTCATGTCCTCGCTCACCGACACGGTGCGCCCCGAGGACGACCCGTTCGTCGAGCACTACCAGACCCCGCCGATCCTCGAGGTCCTGTACGACGAGGATCCCGAGTTCAAGGCCTCGATGTGGAAGTTCATCGACGCGATCGCCGAGAACAAGGCCCTCATCGGCCGCGAGGCGGTCCGCCGGTACGGCGGCATGTACGGCCCCACCTGCGTGGTGGACTTCGCCATGGCGGTCGGCTCTGTGCCCAACGTCGTCAACCAGATCCTGGTGGACATGGACATCCCGGCCGACCACAAGAAGACCATCCTGGCCGCCAAGTCCTGGGGCATGAACACCTCGTACGGCCTCGCGGCTGCGTTCCGCGGCGCCCTCGAGTCGGGCAAGACCGCGGCCGAGGCCGAGCAGGCCGAGGTCGAGATGCTCCAGTTCGTGTACCGTGAGCCCTCCGCCGCCCAGGCGCACCTCATGGCCACGCACAACCTCGGCGGCCACGGCCCGCACAGCTCCTTCGACGTCGTGAAGTACATGGCGGACTACAAGGAGAAGATGCGTCCGGCCATCGTCGCGGCGATGAAGGCCGGCGTCCACTACGCGAACATCACGGCCGTCCCGGCGTACTGCGTCGGCGACGTCGCGCACCACATCGCCCAGTCGGCCTACAACATGTTCAAGGACGACATGGTGTTCGCGATCTACGAGGCCGTCATGGACGTCCTCGACAACACGCTGCACCGTGCGCTCGAGGCCGACGCCTTCAAGAGCCCGTACGACGTGCTCTCCGTCGCCACCGGCTCCACCGCCTGCGCGACCGCGTACATCCTGTGGAAGGACAGCTTCACGGTCCCGATGGTCATCGACCTGCTCAACAAGCGGTTCCACAACTACTGCGCCATGCATCCGGACCGCGGCGAGGCCGACGAGCTGCACAACGTCGACTTCATGGACATCCTGAAGCGCGGCGAGGCCATCCTCGACATCAAGCCGCTCGGCAAGGGCGGCATGGTCAAGGGCGTCCCGGTCGACCTCAGCCCGATCGACAACCATGAGGTCCTGGACAACCCGCAGCGCTACACGTATCCCGCCTGCGCGATCACGCAGCGCTTCGCGGCCCTCATGACCCTGTCCGACTTCCCGTGCTTCCTCACGCCGGAGTGCACCACGGCGACGCTGGTCACCAACGCCGTCGCCACCGCCCCGGGCGTGCCGGGCGCTCCCGTGCGCGCCTGCAAGGACTGCGCGACCTGCACCCTGATCAAGCGCAACGTCCCGCTCGCGACCGGTATCGGCACCGGCGCCCAGGGCTATTGCCAGTGGGCCAACGCCGTCTGATCGCGCGCCCGTAGGCGTCTGACCTGACGCCGACAGGGCGCCGGCCGGGACCGGGGTCTCCGTATCCCGGTCCCGGCCGGGCCGCCCGTCGGCACCACTCACAACTGGAGGTGATACCGTGCCACAACCCACACTTGCGAAGCGGGCCATCGCGGAGTTGATCGGCACCTTCGTGCTCGTGTTCCTGGGTACCGGCTCGGTCGTGACCATGGTCACGGTCTTCGATGGACCGGACATGGGTGGGCTGCTGTTGATCGGTCTCGCGTTCGGGTTCGCCGTGCTCGTCATGATCTACGCGTTCGGGCACATCTCAGGCACGCACATCAACCCTGTGGTCAGCATCTGCCTGTGGGCGACGGGACGCTTCCCGGCCAAGGACATGGTGACCTACGTCGTCGTGCAGCTCATCGGGGCCTTCCTGGCATCGAGCGTGATCGTCGCCATCTGGGGTCAGCGGGCGGTCGACGCCGGGCTCGGGATCACACTCCCGGGAGAAGGCGTCAGTTACGGACAGGCGATCCTCGTCGAGCTCGTGACGACGGCGTTCCTGATCCTCGTGATCTGGGGCTCCGCGGTGGACAGCCGGGCGCCGAGCGGCTTCGCCGGCGTCGCCATCGGCATCGTCGTGGCGGCCGACATCATCGTCACCGGCCCGATCGCCGGCGCGTCGATGAACACGGCCCGTTCGTTCGGGCCGTTCCTGGCCGAGACGGTCTACGGGGGGTCGGCCGCGGATTGGGCCAAGTTCCCGATCTACATCATCGGTCCGATCGTCGGCGGCCTGATCGCGGCGTTCGTGTTCGACTACGTCGCGAGCCTGAAGAAGGCCGCCTGAGAGAGAAGCAGAGGCGTCGCCCCGGCCGATGAGGCCGAGGCGCGGCGCCGTGGGGCGTGTGTGTGGGGGGGCGGGGTGCCGGCCACATGGCGAAGGGGCCCCCGCCCCTCGCCCTTCAGAACCGTGGGCGCCGCGGCGCGGAGGTGAGATGAACGACAGCCCGATCAGAGTGCTGGGGGTCTCGGCGAGCTCGCGTCGCAAGGCGACCGACAGCGCCGTCCGCTACGCCCTCGAGTACGCCGCGGAGAAGCACGGCGCCGCGGTCGAGTACTTCACGGCGCATCGCAAGACCATCGGGTTCTGCGTCCATTGCGACGCCTGCGTGAGGAAGAAGCAGGGCTGCGCCTTCAAGGACGACATGGAGGAGCTCTACCCCAAGATGATGTGGGCCAACGCGTGGATCCTGGGCACGCCCGTCTATCAGGGACAGATCAGCGGACAGCTCAAGGCGATGCTCGACCGGTGCCGGGCGCTGGTCGCCTCCCACCCACAGGTGCTGCGCGACAAGGTCGGGGCGGGGATCGCCGTGGGCGGCGACCGCAGCGGCGGGCAGGAGCCCACCCTCCGCTCCATCCAGGACTTCTACATCATCAACGAGATGCTGCCCGTCGGCGGCGGCGCCTTCGGGGCCAATCTCGGCGCGGCCGTCTGGTCGCGCGACAAGGGCGCCGCCGGGGTGCAGGCGGACGAGGAGGGACTCGCGGCGATCCGCCGCGTGGTGGACATGTTGGTGCGCGTGACCGGGCTCGTGGCCGGCGCCGGTCCCTGAGGAGGCGATGCGCATGACGCTCAAACTGGTGTGGGGCGTCACCGGGTCAGGCGACAAGCTGCCGGAGACCGTCGCCGCGATGGCGGCGGTGAAACAGCAGCACGACATCGAGATCACCGCCGCCGTCTCCATCGCCGGCGTGCGCGTGCTGCGCTGGTACAAGCTCACGGAGGCGGTCGCGTCGCTCGCCCGTTCGGTCAAGGCCGAGAAGGACGCGAACTCGCCGTTCATCACGGGACCGCTGCAGATCGGCGAGTACGACGCCCTGCTGGTCGCTCCCGCGACCGCCAACACCGTGGCGAAGATCGTCTACGGCATCGAGGACACGATGCTCACCAACGCGGTGGGGCAGACGGCCAAGTCGGACACGCCCATCTTCATCATGCCGGTCGACCTGCGTGAGGGGGTCACCGTGACGACACGGCCGGGAGGGGAGAAGCTGGAGCTCCGCATCCGTCGTATCGACGTGGAGAACTCCGACAAGCTGCGGGGGATGGAGGGCATCACGGTGTTCGAGTCACCCGACGAGATCGAGGGCATCATCCAGGATCTCGAGCGGAGGCGGGCCGCGCAGTGACGAGGGTGGCGGTCGAGACGGGCTCGCGCCTCCACCTGGGCTTCACCAACCTGGGCCGGGACCTGGGCCGCGGCTTCGGCAGCATCGGGGTGGCGATCGACAGGCCGTCCACCTCCGTCGTCGTCGAGGAGAGCGACACTCTGGAGGTACACGGCGAGGATCGCGAGGCGGTCCGCGCCGCGGTCCAGCGGTTCTGTGGGGTCTTCGCCGTGGAGCCTCGCGTCCGGGTGACGGTGCGGAACGCGATCCCCGAGCACGTGGGTCTCGGCTCCGGCACGCAGCTCGCCCTGGCGGTGGGCGCCGGCCTGGCCGCCATCTGTCGGGTCGACACCGACACCGCCGAGATCGCCGCGGCCGTGAACCGGGGCCGGCGCTCCGGGATCGGGGTGGCGGCCTTCGCCGGCGGCGGCTTCATCGTCGATGCCGGCGTCGCGCTGGCCGGAGCGGACCGTTCCCGGGTGGCCACCGTGGTGTGGCGACACGACATGCCCGCCGACTGGTGCTTCGTGGTCGCCGTGCCCAAGGGCGGGGAGGGCCTGAACAGCACCCGTGAGGAGAAGGTGTTCGCTGCGCTTGAGCCCTCGGTGCGCGTCTCCGAGGAGGTCTGCCGCATCACGCAGCTCCAGCTGATGCCCGCGCTGGTGGAGCGGGACCTCGAGGCGTTCGGACGCGCCCTCACGGCGATCGACTCCCGGACCGGGTCGTACTTCGCCAAGGTGCAGGGCGGGTTGTACTCCCACGCGGCGACGGAGGACCTGATCGCCCTCATGCTCTCGGAGGGCGCCGCCGGCGCCGGGCAGAGCTCGTGGGGCCCGGCGGTCTACGGCGTCGTGCGGGAGCCCTCGGCGCGGCGTCTGCAGGAGCGTGCCCGGGATTTCCTCGCGGCCCGTGCGCTCGGGGAGGCGGTGTTCGTGTGTCACGGACGCAACACGCCGGCACAGGTCGAGGTGCGCCGGGAGGAGCTATGAGCGTCCGTCGAGCTGCCGCCGCAGCCGCCGCAGGGACCCTGCGGCGGCCGAGCCCGGCGCGACCTTCTCGGCGACGCGCAGGTTCTCGTCCAACTGGGCCAGCGTGGTCTCGCGGCCGGCGAGCCGGATGCGGGTGGCGAGGATGAGGCTCTCGACCAGCAGGGGCTCCGCGCGGTTGATGAGCCGCACGTCGGTATGGCGCGTCACGGCGACGACCCGCGCACGGACGCGGGTGAGGCCGCCGCGAGGCGCCGTGCTGACGACCACGAGCTCGATGGTCGCGGCCGAGTCGGCCAGACGAGGGGCGTCGATCCGGGACGCCCGCGCGAAGGTCAACTCCTCCGGGGCGTACAGCGCGCGGAAGAGCGTGTCCGCCCCCGCGGGGAGGTCGCAGACGAACACGCCGCTCGAGAGCAGCGCGCCGAGCGTGCGGGACGTGTCGTACAGGTCGAGGCGCAGGCTCCGGCAGTCGTCGGTGGCCACGCCCGCCGGAGCGGCGTGGGGGCGACCCTCGAGGGAGGTGCACACCACCGCTTCGTAGATCCAGCCGGGACGGAGGCCGAGCTGTCGGAGGAGTTGCTGCATGGACGGGTGAGCCTCCGGCTCGAGGTGGGCAACGTCAAGGTGAAGAGACGCGACACGAGTATACCGTGACATCATCGTGGTGCGGCGTCCCGCGTGCGGGACGGGCGCCGCGGAGCCGGGAAGGAGTGCGGCATGAAGAAGATCCTCATCCAGTTCGACAGCGACCGGCAGGCGGCCGTGTTCGACGCCGTCACGGCTTACGACGCCGGGATCGACGCGCTGCTCCAGTACGGCGACGTGAGACCCGAGGAGGTCCGCGATCTCGTGTACGGCGCGATGTTCACGCGCGGTCCGGGCGACCTCAAGAACACCGCCGTGTTCATCGGCGGTATCGACGTCGCCAAGGGTGAGGCTCTCCTCAAGGAGGCGGTCGGTGCGTTGTTCGACCCGCTGCGCGTCTCGGTGATGCTCGACGCCAACGGCTGCAACACCACGGCTGCGGCGGCGGTCGTGAAGGTCATCAGGTCCACGCCCGTGGCCGGGCAGAAGGTCGTGGTGCTGGCGGGCACCGGGCCGGTCGGCCAGCGGACGGCCGGCCTGCTCGCCGCGGAGGGCGCCGAGGTGGTGCTGACCTCGCGCACCGTGGAACGCGCCGAGGCCGCGTCGGCGGCCGTCAAGGAGCGGTTCGGGGTCGACGTCTCGGCGGCCGCGGTGGCCGATCTCGCCGCGACGCGGCAGGTGCTGGAGGGCGCCCGCGCCGTGGTGTGCACAGGAGTCGAGGGCGTGCAGTTGATCCCCGAGGACCTGTGGAGGAGCCACGAGACCCTGCAGGTGCTGGCCGACGTGAACGCCGTGCCGCCGCTCGGCGTCGAGGGCACCAAAGCGACCTGGAACGGCAAGGAGATCGACGGCAAGCTCGTCTTCGGGGCGCTCGGCATCGGCGACCTCAAGATGAAGGTGCACAAGCGGTCGGTCGCACGTCTGTTCGAACAGAACGATCTCGTCCTGGACGCGGAGGGGATCATGGCCACGGCGAAGGAACTCGCCGGGTGACGCGACTCGCGCTCATCGGCGTGAGCGTCCGGGCGCTGGCGGAGTCCGCCGCGCTGACCGGCGAGGAAGTGGTGGCGGCCGACTTCTTCGGCGACCGCGATCTGGCGCAGGCCTGCGAGTCCTACGCCGTGGGTCGCGACCTCGGGTTGCCGCTGACGGCGCAGGGCCTCGCGACCGCCGCGCGCCGCCTGCGGGCGGATGCGGTCGTGTACACCGCCAACCTGGAGAACCACCCCGAGGTCGTGGGGGAGATCTCCGGCTGGGCCCGGGTGATCGGCAACGACGCCGCCACCCTGGCCCGGGTGCGGGACTGGGCCTCGTTGCGGCGTGTCTGCGCGGCCGCCGGCATCGCCGTACCGGAGACGCTGCTCCCGGGCGAAGAGAGACGCGCGCGCGCCGGCGTGAGGTGGTTGCGCAAGCGCCGGCGCAGCGGCGGCGGACACGGCGTGCGCCGCTGGTGCGGCAGGGCGCTGGACGCGGACCACCTGCTGCAGGCCGAGATCCCCGGCCGGCCGGCGTCGGTGGCGTTCGTGGCCGACGGCCAGGGCGCCCGTGTGCTGGCCGTGAGTGAGCAGTTGATCGGCCGTCGCCGGCTCGGCGCGCGGGGCTTCACCTGGTGCGGCAACCTCGTGCCGTTCACGACCGCACCCGCCGAGGCCGACGCCCTGCTCCCGCAGGCGCGCCGGGCGGCGACCGTGCTGACCAGGCACTACGGTCTGCGCGGGCTCAACGGTCTCGACTGTGTGGTGGAGCGCGACGTGCACGGAGCGCTGCGACTGTGGCTGATCGAGGTCAATCCGCGCTTCACCGCTTCCATGGAGCTCGCGGAGGCGGCCGTCGGTCGCAGTCTGTTCGCTCTCCACGTCGCGGCGTGCGAGGGGCGCCTGCCCGCCGACCTCCTCGAGACGGCCCCGCAGGGGCACGCGGCCAAGGGAGTGGTGTACGCTCGCAGGATGTGCACGATGCCGGCGACGACCGACTGGCGGCTGCGCGGGAGGAGCGACGTCCCGTGGCCGGGTCAGCGGATCGAGAAGGGCCACCCGGTCTGCAGCGTGCGCAGTGCAGGTGCGAGTCGCGCCGCGTGCCTCACCGGGCTCCGGCGGGCGGCCGCCGCCGTGTACGAGGAGATCGAGGCTCCGGTCGCGGGCGTGCAGCCCGGACCGGCGCCGGAGACGGGTGCCCGTGTGCTCGCCCGCACCGAGACCCCGGCGCAGGGACCGCCGGGACCATACGTCGAGGAGGTCCTTTGATGCTCGGCATCCTTGGAGGCAGGGTCTACGACCCGCAGAACGGCAAGGACGGAGAGGTCGCCGACGTCTGGATCGACGACGGACGCGTGGTCGCGCCGCCGCCCGCGGACGAGCGCGCCCGGGCCGAGGTGGTCGACGCATCGGGGCTGGTCGTCATGCCCGGAGGCGTGGACCCGCACGCCCACATCGCGGGCGGCGAGGTCAACGCCGGACGCAAGCTGCGGCCGGAGGACCACCGCGGGCGCGAGCGGGCGCTGCGCGGCGATCTGCGTTCAGGGACGGCGGGCACCAACCCGACGACCCTGGCGACCGGCTACATGTACTCGGAGATGGGGTACACGACGGTGATGCAGGCGTCGGCGATCCCGCTCGTCGTCCGGCACGCGCACGAGGAGCTGGAGGACACCCCGAACCTCGACAACGGCGTCTACGTCGTGATGGGCAACAACCACTTCGTGATGCAGGCGATCGCCGACGGTGAGCCGGAGCGGGCGAAGGACTACGTGGCGTGGCTCCTCAACGCGACGCAGGGCTACGCCATCAAGATCGTCAACCCGGGCGGGGTGGAGAACTGGAAGTGGGGCAAGAACGTCAGCGAGCTGGACGACGAGGTGATCGGCTACGGCTGCACGCCGCGTCAGATCGTGCAGACGCTCGCCTGGTGCGCGGATGAACTGAAGCTGCCGCACTCGATCCACCTCCACGGGATCAACCTGGGCCGCAGCACGAGCGCCCGCACGACCATCGAGACCATCAAGGCGCTGGACGGACACCGGGCGCACCTGTGTCATCTTCAGTTCCTGAGTTACAAGTCGGGGCCGGGGCACGTGCACACCTCAGACGCCGCCGCCGTCGCCGAGGCGGTCAATGCGGCGTCGCGACTCACGGTGGACGTCGGCCAGATCGTGTTCGGCGACGCGACCACGATGACCTGCGACGGCCCTCTCCAGCACACCCTGCACGAGACGGTGGGCGGGCGCTGGGTCAACTCCGACGTCGAGTGCGAGTCCGGCGGGGGTATCGTGCCGGTGAGGTATTCGCCCAAGAACCCGATCAACGCCACGATGTGGCTGGCCGGCCT
>JAAYBE010000328.1 GCA_012719015.1 Actinomycetota bacterium | reverse complement strand
CAGCAGCCTCGTCGTGGAGGACGGCGAGCTGGTCGCCGGGCGCTACGCCTTCGGCGGCGCCACCGTGGCGCGCGAGAAGCTCACCACGCCGGTCAAGGTGTTCGCCGTGATGCCCAAGACGTTCAGCGCCGACGGCGCGACGCCCGGGGCAGGAGCGGTGGTCACGCAAACCTTCACCGTCGAGTCGAGGGTAAAGGTTCTCGACCGCCGCGCCAAGGAGGGCGACGTGGTCAACCTCGACGCGGCGCCGGCGATCGTCTGCGCCGGGCGCGGCTTCGGCGCGCGTGAGGACCTCGCCCTGGCCGACGATCTGGCCGCCGCGCTGGGCGCCGTGGTGGGCTGCACCAAGAGCCTGGCCGACTTCGAGTGGCTCGGCGAGGACCGGATCATCGGCCTCTCCGGCGCCAAGACGGCGCCCGACCTGTACGTCGGTGTCGGCATCTCAGGCCAGATCCAGCACACCGTCGGCATCACCGGCGCCAAGCTGATCGCCGCCGTGAACAAGGACAAGGAGGCGCCCATCTTCGCGATGGCCGACTACGGCCTGGTGGGCGACCTCTACGATCTGGTGCCGGCGCTGGTCGAGCGGCTGAAGAACGCCTGACCGTCCGACGAGCGACCAGTCGTCCGGACGACGGCAGTGCGACGGCGGCGGACGCTCTCTGAGCGGCCGCCGTCCGCGTCGCGCGAGTCGCTCCCGGGGTGAGAGACGGCGCGCCGGGAGCGCGACGGGGCGGGGCCGCCGCGGCGGCCCCGCCCCGCTCATCCGGCCAGCCGCTCGAGGTGCGGGGCGAACGCGGTCGGCGGCTGCGGGTCGTCGCAGGGCACGCCGGTCAGCATGTCGCGGTCGCCGATCGCGTCGGCGACCTCGTCCGCGCCGGCGCCGTCGAGCAGTCCCTGCACGACCGCGAGGCAGCGTTCCGTCTCGGTGACGGCGAGCGCGAGGATCTCGTCGAACGTCTCGGTGCGCGGCTCGTCCGGCCGCGACGGACGGAACCAGCGGCGCCGCGTGGTCGCGAGGTCGACGACGAGCGCGAGCGGCTCGTCGGGGTAGACCTGCGTGCGGGTCATCACGCCGGCGCGGTCGAGCGCCGGCGCCAGCAGCGTCAGCAGCCTGGTCAGCGGCGCGCGCCGGTCCGACATGGCGGAGTAGATGAGCGCCATGTCGCGGAAGGACGCGCGCCCTGCGGCGGCCGGGAACGCGACGCCGTACACGTCGCCGAGCACGCGGGTGAGCATGCGCGCGACGACGGCGGTCTGCCGGCGCGACATGCGCAGCAGGCCGGCGCGACGCAGCCAGGCGGGGTCGGCGGAGCGTCGTTGCCGCAGCATCACGTCGACCGAGCTCTCGAGGAGGCCGTGTCTGCCGAAGGCGACGCGCTGCGTCCCCGGATCCGCCCTGTCGGTGATGGCCCCGCTCCAGTACATGATCCAGGGATGCGCCTCGGCGTCGAGGCAGAGGTGCGCGGCGTACCCGCAGGCGAACGCGAGCGCGATCGTCCGCTCGTCGGCGGGCAGGCGGAGGGCGTGTGTGAAGAAACCCTCGAAGGTGTCGCGCGTGCGATGCTGGTGCACGTGGAGGGCGAGCTTGCGGTGCTCCGGGTCGCCGGACCAGACGCGCGAGTAGAAGAGGAAGTCCGGCCCCTGGGCGCCGACCTTGTAGGCGTCGCGCTCCGCCTCGAGCAGGCGCGCCAGCGCGCCGT
>JAAYBE010000327.1 GCA_012719015.1 Actinomycetota bacterium | reverse complement strand
CGCGGCAAGACGCTGGGCATCATCGGCCTCGGTCGCATCGGCTTCCTCGTCGCCGAGGACGCCCGCGGCCTCGGGATGAACGTACTCGCCTACGATCCGTTCGTGCCGGCCGAACGGTTCCACGAGCTCGGCCTCGAGCGGGCCGACAGCCCGGACAGGATCTACCGCGAGGCGGACTTCATCACCGTCCACCTGCCCAAGAACGCCGAGACGATCGGCTTCATCAGCGACGAGGAGTTCGCCAAGATGAAGGACGGCGTGCGGGTCATCAACGTCGCCCGCGGCGGCATCATCGACGAGGAGGCCTGGGCCCGAGCCATCGAGAGCGGCAAGGTGGCCGCGTCGGCGGTGGACGTGTACCCCACGGAGCCGACCACCGAGAGTCCGCTGTTCAAGTACGAGAGCGTGGTGGCGACGCCGCACCTCGGCGCCAGCACGGTGGAGGCCCAGCTGCGCGCCGGCACGATCATCGCCGAGCAGGTGGCGGCGGTGCTGCTCGGCAAGTTCGCCAGCAACGCGGTGAACATCCCGCTGGCGCCCGGCGAGGATGCCGATGAGGTCATGCCGTTCCTCGGCATCTGCGAGAAGCTCGGCAAGCTCATCGTGCAGATCGCCGACGGCCCGGTGGACGCCTTCGAGATCGCCTACGGGGGCGGCATCGCCCGTTACGACACCCGCATCCTCACGCTCGGCGTGCTGGAGGGTGTGCTGGCCGGCAAGGTCGACGGCCCCGTCAACTTCGTGAACGTGCAGAGCATCGCCGAGGAGCGGGGCATCACCGCCAAGGAGACCAAGCAGCCGGCCGCGGTCGACTACCTGAACCTGGTCACCGTGACCACGCGCGACCGGCAGGGGGAGCTCTCCGTCTCCGGCACCGCGCTGGGGCCGCGGAACCGGCCGCGCTTCGTCAAGGTCTACCGCCAGGACGTGGACATCGAGCCGGCGCCGCACATGGTGTTCCTGCGCTACGCCGACGTGCCCGGCATGATCGGCAGGATCGGCACCCAGATGGGCAAGTTCGGTATCAACATCGGCCAGATGAGCGTCGGCCGCGAGGTCAAGGACCAGCAGGCGGTCATGGGGCTCACGCTGGACGAGAGCATCAGCTGCGAGCAGCTCGACGAGCTGCTCCACTGCTGCGGGCTCTCGGACGGCAAGCGGGTCGAGCTGTAACGGACGCCCCGCTCTCCACAGGCTCTCCGGGGGCGGCGGGCCGTCGGCCCGCCGCCCCCGTCCCGCATCATCCGCGGCCCGCGACCACCTGCAGGGTCACCGGCAGCGAGGTGCCGCGCGCGTGGTCTTCGTGCGCCGGCAGTATGACCCGCAGCCGGTAGGTCGCCGAGCCCCTCGGCAGCACCCACGCGATGGTGTAGCGCGAGCGCGCATCGAGTCTGCCCGAGGCCACCGCGCGCCAGCCGGACCGTGTCCACCGCTGCACCTTCATGGAGGAACCGGCGTGCCTGGGCGCGACCGATCCCCTGAAGTACTCGACGAGCCTCTTCGCCTTCTTCCTGTGGGAGAGGGAGAGTGTGACCCTCGGCGCGACCCGGATCAGTGTCGCCTTGCTCTCCAGGTCGCCGAACGAGGCCACCCAACGGGCGTTCGACCGGGGTCGGACGGCTGCCGTGTAGCGGCCCTGGGCGTCGGTGACCACCGCGGTCCCGGTGGTCGTGCCGAGCCGGTGGACGAGCACCGGGGCGCCGCCGACCGGGGCGCCGCCACGTGTCAGGAGGCCGCGGACCGTGACCGCCTTTCCGAACCTGACGGTGCGCAGGTCCGGGAGGATAGTGAGCTGGTCGGTCGTGCCGAGCCGCGCCGCCGCGTGGGCGTCGCGCACGGGGCCGTGGGCCGCGCCTCCGAGAACCAGGGCCGTGAAGAGGACGATGACGAGCGCGCGCCGTACCATGACTGCTCCCCCCGGACGCCGTATGTGTCGTCGTCCAGCGTATCAGAAGCGGACGTCTCGTCGGCGGTGATCCGGCTCGGTGGACGGCGCCACCGCGCGGCCGGGGCGTCGCCGAGCTGTCCGGGACGGAGGCAGGCGGTGCCTGCTTGCGCCTGCCCGCAGCCGTGACGTAGACTCACCGGACCATGCGTCGCCGTGCGACAAGCGAGACCAGCCGGGAGGCCCACATTGAGGTACGCGCCCGCGACCTCTCCCTCCTCGGCTGTCTGCTGCTGCTCCCCCCTCGGGGGGATGCGTAGACAACCGCCGGCCGGCACGGCCACTCCCTGGATCACACCCGGATCCGCGTTCCACCCATCGACGACGCATGCCTCGGGGGAGGTGGAGGTGACTCGTGAGCAGTAGCAGGTACATCAGGATCTTCGACACCACACTGCGCGACGGCGAGCAGGCGCCGGGCGCCACCTTGAACAGGGCCGAGAAGCTCGAGCTCGCGCAGCAGCTCGCCCGGCTGCGGGTCGACATCCTCGAGGCCGGTTTTCCGATCGCCTCGCCGGACGACTTCGCCGCGGTGCAGGACATCGCGACCGCGGTGAAGGGTCCGCGTATCGCCGGGCTGGCGCGTGCCAGGGAGGAGGACATCAGGGTCTGCTGGGACGCCGTCAAGGCCGCCGAGGCGCCGCGCATCCACACCTTCATCAGCACGAGCCCCGTGCACATGAAGTACCAGATCAGGAAGACGCCGGACGAGGTGATGGCCGACACGCGGAGCATGGTGACGCTGGCGGCCGGCCTCGCGGCACAGCACCCGGAGGCCGACGTCGAGTTCAGCGCCATGGACGCCAGCCGATCGGACCCGGAGTTCCTGGCGCAGGTGCTCGACCTCGCCGTGCAGTGCGGCGCCACCACGATCAACGTGCCTGACACGGTGGGTTACGCCCTGCCGCTGGAGTTCGGCGACTTCATCCGTGAGCTCTACCGGCTGGCGCCCTCGCTGCGTGACGTGCACGTGAGCGTGCACTGCCATGACGACCTCGGGCTGGCGACGGCCAACTCGCTCGCCGCCGTCCGCGCCGGCGCCACCCAGGTGGAGTGCGCGGTCAACGGCATCGGTGAGCGCGCCGGGAACGCGTCGCTCGAGGAGGTCGTGATGGCGCTCCGCACCCGGGGCGCGTACTTCGAGTGCGAGACGGGCGTCGAGACCACCGAGATCGCCCGCACGAGCCGCCTGGTCAGTACGCTCACCGGCTATCAGATCCAGCCCAACAAGGCGATCGTGGGACGCAACGCGTTCGCGCACGAGAGCGGTATCCACCAGGCCGGCGTGCTCAGCGAGGCCTCGACCTTCGAGATCATGACGCCCGCCGACGTCGGCGTGACCGACAGCGACATCGTGCTCGGCAAGCACAGCGGGCGCCATGCGCTGCGGGCCAAGCTGGCCGAGCTCGGTTACGCGCTCTCCGATACCGAGCTCGACGACGCCTTCAAACGGTTCAAGGACGTCGCCGACAAGAAGAAGCGCGTCACCGTCCTCGACCTGGAGGCGTTGGTCAACGAGGAGATGCGCGAGCGCGAGGACCATTTCACTCTCCGGAGTTTCGTCAACCAGTCAGGCTCGGCCATCATCCCCACGACCCAGGTCGAGGTGCTGGTGGGCGGCGAGGTCAAGAAGGGCCGGAGCTTCAGCAACGGGTCGGTCGAGAGCGTCTTCGCCGCCATCGACGACGCCGTGGGCATCAGCGGCAGCCTGGCCGACTACCAGGTGCGCGCCATCTCCTCCGGCAAGGACTCGCTGGCCGAGGTCCGCGTGGCGGTGGAGGTCAACGGCCGTCCGTTCAACGGACAGGCGGTCAGTCTCGATGTGATGGAGGCTTCGGCCAAAGCGTACGTGCGAGCCGTGAACAACGCCGCGGCCGCGGGGGAGGTTTGATGGGTTCCACGATCACCGAGAAGATCCTCGCCCGTGCGGCCGGTAGGGGCGAGGTACACGCCGGCGACATCATCGAGGCGAAGGTGGACCTCGCGCTCGCCAACGACATCACGGCGCCCCTGGCGATCGCCGAGTTCGAGAAGGCCGAGTTCACGGAGGTCTTCGACCCGGCCAGGATCGCCCTGGTCCCCGACCACTTCACGCCGAACAAGGACATCAAGGCGGCGGGCCAGGCGAAGAAGGTCCGTGAGTTCGCCCGCAAGCACGGGATCGTCAACTACTTCGAGGTGGGGCGCGTCGGGATCGAGCACGTGCTGCTGCCCGACGCCGGCATGGTGGCGCCGGGCGACGTCGTGATCGGCGCCGACAGCCACACCTGCACCTACGGCGCCGTGGCCGCCTTCAGCACCGGCGTCGGCAGCACCGACTTCGCCGCCGCCATGGCCTGGGGTCACGTGTGGCTGCGGGTGCCCGAGACCGTCAGGTTCGTCTACTCGGGCACCCTGAGTCCATGGGTGACGGGCAAGGACATGATGCTGCACACCATCGGCCTCATCGGCGTCGACGGCGCCCTCTACCAGGCGATGGAGTTCGCCGGTGAGGCCGTCGACGGTCTCCCCATGGACGAGCGCTTCACCATGTGCAACATGGCGATCGAGGCCGGCGGCAAGAGCGGCATCGTGGGCTTCGACGAGAAGACCGCGCGCTATCTGGAGAGCCGGCCGGCCGGCAGTCGTGCGCGTACGGCGGGCCAGGTGTTCGCCGGCGACCCCGATGCCGACTACGCGCGCGTGCTCGAGATCGATGCGTCCGCCGTGCGGCCGACGGTGAGCAAGCCGCATCTGCCGAGCAACACGGCGGCGGCGGCCGATCTCGCCGACGTCCCCATCGACCAGGTCGTGATCGGCAGCTGCACCAACGGCCGGCTGCACGACCTGCGTCAGGCGGCCGACGTCCTCAGGGGCAAGAAGGTCCACCCGGATGTGCGCTGCATCATCCTGCCCGGCACCCAGGACGTCTGCCTCGAGGCCATCGCCGACGGGACCATGCAGACGCTCATCGAGGCGGGCTGCGCCTTCAGCACGCCCACCTGCGGCGCCTGTCTGGGCGGCCACATGGGTGTCCTCGCCGAGGGCGAGCGCGCCGTGGCCACCACCAACCGCAACTTCGTGGGCCGCATGGGGCACACCGGGGCCGAGGTCTACCTCGCGAGCCCCTACGTGGCGGCCGCCTCCGCCGTGGCCGGCCATGTCGCCACCCCCGACGACGTCGGGGCCGTGAAGGGAGG
>JAAYBE010000326.1 GCA_012719015.1 Actinomycetota bacterium | reverse complement strand
GGTCCGGGTTGAGCTGCTGGGCGACGATCACGAGCACGGCCCAGGCGACGACGAGGGCGGCGGCGAGAGCGGCGGTGAACACGTTCATGAGTGAAGCCTACAGGATGGCATGCCCGCGGCGCGCCCCGGATAGAATCGGGGCCGGCGAGAGAAGGGGGCCTGGGATGCCGGAGGACGGCGGAGTCAGCCGTAACGATGTAGGCGATACGACGGACGCCGGCGCCTCGCGCGCGCGGAACGACGAGTCGGGGCTGGAGGCGGAGGGCCCCCGGAGACCCGTGACGGTGGTCGGGGCAGGCCTGACCGGTGCGAGCTGGGCGGGCCTGTTCGCCGCCGCCGGCCTCGAGGTGCGGCTGCAGGACGTCGACGAGAAACGCCTCACGGCCGCCGTGGACCGCGCCGGCGCGGCGGCCCGCTTCCTCGTCGAGAACGGTCTGGCCGACGCCACCGCCGCGGAGCGCGGCATCGGGCTGCTCACGGCGACCACGGAACTCGCGGAGGCGGTCGCCGACGCCGTACACGTGCAGGAGTGCGTGCGCGAGGACCTCGCGCTCAAACGCCGCCTGTTCGCCGCCGCCGACAGGGCCGCCCCTTCCGACGCACTCGTCTGCACCAGTTCGTCGGGTCTCTCCATCAGCGAGATCCAGACGGCGGCGGCGCATCACCCCGAGCGCTGCCTCGCCGCCCACCCCTACAACCCGCCGCACCTCGTGCCTCTGGTGGAGCTGGCGCCCGGCCGGCTGACCACGCCGGACGCGCTGACGCGCGCCGCCGCGTTCTTCGCCGGCGTCGGCAAGGAGCCGGTCACGCTCACCCACGACCTGCCGGGCTACATCGCCAACCGGCTCTCCGCGGCGCTGTGGCGCGAGGCCGTGGACCTCGTGCTGCGCGGCGTCGCGACCGTGGAGGACGTGGACACGGCGGTGCGTTGCGGCCCCGGTCTGCGCTGGGCGGCCATGGGCCCGCATCTGCTGTACGACCTCGGTGGCGGCGAGGAGGGCATCCGCGGCCACATGGAGCACCTGGCCGCGAGCAAGGAGGGCATGCTGCGCGACCTCGCCACCTGGACGGCGTTCCCGGCCGAGGCCGCCGAGACCCTCGACGCCGGCCTCGTGCGGGAGAAGGCGGGCCGGGGTTACGCCGAGCTGACCGCCGAGCGCGACTCCCTGCTGGTCAGCTTCATGCGTGCCCGCCACAGGCTGCGCCGCTGACGCGGAACGGCCCGGCCCTCTCCACGCCGCATGTGGAGGTCCCGCGGCAGGCCGAGAAGCCTCGCGGCGCCGTCGTCGTCGAAGCCGTTGACGAGGGTCAAGCCTCCGCCGTCGTGCGCGCGGGTATGTCTCGCGTAGCAGCTCTGCCGGAAGGGGGCATCATGGACGATCGACAGCCACGCGAACCGGACCTCACCCCGACGGCCGACCTCGTGCACGAGCACGAGGTGGTGCTCCGGGTGGTGACCGCCATGGAGCGGGAGGCGGCGCGCATCCGCGCCGGAGAGCAGCTGGACGGCGACGGTATCGAGAAGATGGTGCGGTTCACGCGGGAGTTCACCGACGGCTGCCACCACCACAAGGAGGAGCAGGTGCTCTTCCCGCTGCTGCGCGAGAAGGCGCCCATGGCGGCCGGGCCGGTGAGCGTGATGCT
>JAAYBE010000325.1 GCA_012719015.1 Actinomycetota bacterium | reverse complement strand
CTCGACCCCGGCTGCGAGGCGGTCGAGCAGGATCGGCACGAGCTCTGCCGTGAGCCGGTCCCGCTCCCAGATGAAGTACTGCAGATGGATGAAGCGCCGGGCCGCCGCCAGGTCCTCCTTGAGGCGGCGGAACTTGTGGGCGCCGTCGTGGTAGAGCTCGATCGACGCCGCCGGCAGCAGCGCGGAGACGTTCTCGCTCGTGATGGCGCGCTGGATGGGCACCGCCATGTCGGCGGCCCACTCACGCAGGAAGCGTTCGTGGGCGCCGGCGTTGCGTGCGTAGATCGGCGCCATCTCCTCCCTCTCCTTGTGGCGCAGTCGCTCGATCCAGTGGTGCCGCTGCGCGACCACCTTCCAGTCGCGGCCGAAGAAGATGTAGAGCACCATGCCGGCGAACGGCAGGAACACGAGGACGAACAGCCACGCGAGCGTGACCGCCGGCTCTCTCTCATCCATGATCAGGAGGACGATCGCGACCGCCCAGTAGGCGAAGAGGACGAGCTGCAGCCAGCCCGGCAGGAGGTGCAGCATGGAGAGGCTGGACATGCCGGGGACGGTATCCGATGCCGGGCGTGCTGTCACGTTGTCGGCCGCGCCCGCACAGGAGGGTGGCCGACGGGGGTAGGCTGTGGCCGACACGGCACATCGGCAGGAGGTCGAGCAGTGGCGCTCCAGCATCCCAGGAATCCGTTCTCGTGCGCGCGGAGGGCGGTCGCCGAGGAGGTCTTCTCGGCCGAGACCGCGCGCGTCCCCACCCACGCGCTGCCCCCGGGCGAGATGCCCGGGGAGGTGGCCTACCAGATCGTCCACGACGAGCTGATGCTCGACGGCAACGCGCGCCTCAACCTCGCCACCTTCGTCACGACGTACATGGACCAATACGCCGACCGGCTGATGGCGGAGACGCTCGACAAGAACATGATCGACAAGGACGAGTACCCGCAGACGGCCGCCATGGAGATGCGCTGCGTCAACATGCTGAGCCGCCTCTACCACTCGCCCGACCCGGACAAGGCCACCGGGTGTTCCACAACGGGCTCGAGCGAGGCGGCCATGCTCGGCGGCCTCGCACTCAAGCGCACGTGGCAGAAGAAGCGCAAGGCGGCGGGCAAGCCCACCGACAAGCCCAACCTGGTCACCGGCATCAACGTCCAGGTGTGCTGGGACAAGTTCGCCAACTACTGGGACGTCGAGATGCGTCTGGTGCCCATGGAGGGCGACCGCTACCACCTCTCGCCTGAGGAGGCGGTCAAGCTCTGCGACGAGAACACGATCGGGGTGGTCGTCGTGATGGGCTCGACGTTCGACGGCAGCTACGAGGACGTCAGGAGGATGTCGGATCTGCTCGACGACCTCGAGCAGCGGACGGGGCTGGACGTCCCGATCCACGTGGACGCCGCGTCCGGCGGGTTCGTCGCGCCGTTCCTCGACCCGGACCTCGAGTGGGACTTCCGCGTGCCCCGCGTGCAGTCGATCAACGTCTCGGGGCACAAGTACGGGCTGGTGTACCCCGGCGTCGGCTGGGCGATCTGGCGCGACGCCGACGCGCTTCCCGACGATCTCATCTTCTGGGTCAACTACCTGGGCGACGAGATGCCGACCTTTGCCCTCAACTTCTCGCGCCCGGGGGCCCAGGTGGTCGCACAGTACTACAACTTCCTCCGCCTCGGCGTCGACGGCTATCGTAGCGTCCAGCAGTACTCCCGCGACGTCGCCAGGTACGTCGCCGGCGAGATCGAAGCCATGGGACCGTTCGTCCTGCTGACGCGCGGCGACCAGCTGCCGGTGTTCGCCTTCGCGCTCAAGGACGGCGTGGAGAACTACACGGTCTTCGACGTGTCCGCGGCGCTGCGCGAGCGGGGCTGGCAGGTACCGGCGTACACGTTCCCCAAGAACCGCGAAGATCTGGCGGCGCTGCGCATCGTCGTGCGTCGTGGCTTCACGTTCGACGTGGCCGACCTGCTGCTGTCCGACCTGCGCAAGCAGGTCGCCCGGCTCGAGACGCTCCCCGCGCCGCTCGTGCGACAGGACGACGCCGGCGGGTTCCATCACTGACTGACGGCGACGACGTCGAGCCGGGCCGCGCCGGGCGTGGCGGCGGGCGATGGGGTAGAATCCGCGCGCCCGCCGCCGTCGACCCGGACGGGAGCTGCCTGAACCATGTGGACCATCCTCATGTTCATCGTCATCGGCATGGTCGCCGGCTGGGTGGCCAGCCTGCTGATCCGCCGCGAGAAGTACCCTGCCGACTGGGGCGTGCTGTTCGTCATCGGCGTCGCCGGCTCCCTCATCGCCGGCATCGTCCTCAACCTGGCCACCGGCCACGGGTTCAGGATCTCGCCCGGCGGTCTCATCGGCTCGATAGCCGTCTCCTGCCTGCTGCTCTGGCTCTACGTGCGCGCCCAGAACCGCGGGCGCGAGCGGCGCCGCAACGCACCGCGGGCCGACGGGCAGCGCCGCGAGCGCAAGGGCGGCACGAAGCACCACACCAGGCGCTAGCGAGGCGAAGCGGCGGGCGCCGGTTGCGTCACTTCCCAAGGAGCGACGATGCACTTCACCGAGGTCATGGACTGGGTCTCCCGGGGCTTCGAGGTCGCCGGCGTCGTGGTCCTCATCGCCGGCTTCGTCAGCGGGGCGTGGAGGTCCGTTGCCCTCTGGCGGCGCGCCCGTGAGGACTCGTATCAGGTGGTGCGCCGCTCCTTCGGCCGGAGCATCCTGCTCGGCCTCGAGATCCTGGTCGCGGCCGACCTCATCCGTACCGTGGCCGTGGATCAGACGTGGCAGAACGTCCTGACCCTCGGCGTGATCGTCCTCATCCGGACGTTCCTGAGCTTCTCGCTCGAGGTGGAGATGGACGGCGTCTGGCCGTGGCGCCGGCGCGCGCTCGACGCGCCCGCGGCGCCCGACGATCCCGGGGCCTGAGCCGCCCCGCGGCGGTCAGGCGTCCGCCTGCGCCGGCGCAGCGCCGCAGACGGGGCAGGCGAGCATCCCCAGCGGCCGCTCGAGGCCGCCCGCCTCCAGCAGCGCGTCGTCGCGGAACACGTCGGTGGTCGGGCGATCGGCGAGCACACGGCCCCGTCCCAGGACGATCGTCCGCTCGCAGAGCGTGGCGGCGAGGTCGAGGTCGTGCGTCGCCACGAGGCGCGTGTGCTCGAAGCCCTCGAGAAGGTCGATGAGGCGCCTCCGGGCGCGGGGGTCGAGGCCGCTGGAGGGTTCGTCCATGACCAGGACCTTCGGCTCCATGGCGAGCACGGTGGCGATGGCGACGACGCGTTTCTCGCCGCCCGAGAGGCGGTAGGGGGGGCGCTCCGCGAGGTGCTCCGCCGCGACCCGGGCGAGGGCGGCGTGGACGCGGGCCGCCACCTCCTCGGGCGCGAGCCCGAGGTTGAGCGGCCCGAACCCCACGTCCTCGGCGACCGTCGGCATGAAGAGCTGGTCGTCCGGGTCCTGGAAGACCATGCCGACGGTCCGGCGGATGTCCGGCAGCG
>JAAYBE010000043.1 GCA_012719015.1 Actinomycetota bacterium | reverse complement strand
CGTGAGCCGTCGGCGATCACCGTGCGCACGTTCGCCGCGGCCGCCATCAGCGCCGCGGCCGTCTTGCCGCGCATGCCGCCGGCGCCGCGTCGCGACGCGGCGCCGACCTCCAGTGCGGCCAGCTCCCGCGGCTCGGTGACCCTCCGCACGAGGGCCGCCTCGCCGTGCTTGCGCGGGTCTTTGGTGAAGAGACCCTCCTGGTCGGTGAGGAGCACGAGGTGGTCGGCGCGGAGCATGATCGCGACCTGTGCGGCGAGGACGTCGTTGTCGCCGAAGCGGATCTCGTCGGTGGCGGTGGTGTCGTTCTCGTTGGCCACCGGGACCACACCCCACGAGAGCAGGCGCCGCAGCGTGTTGCGCGCGTTCACGTAGCTGGACCGCCGGTTGAAGTCCTCGCTCGTGAGCAGCACCTGGGCGGCCATGAGCTCATGGTCGCCGAACAGGCGCTCGTAGTGGGCGAAGAGCCGGCCCTGGCCGACGGCCGACGCGGCCTGCAGCTCGGGCACGAGCCGGGGCCGTTCGCCGATGCCCAGGACGTGCTGGCCGCAGGCGATGGCGCCGCTCGAGACGAGCACCACGCGGCGCCCCCCGTGCACCAGCTCCGCGATGTCGGCGACGACGCCGGCGAGCAGGCGCCTGCGGAGGCGCAGGCGGTCGTCGGCCACGGTACTTGAGCCGAGTTTGACGACGACGGTCTTCACGGGCGCGATTCTAGCAAAGGGATCGGTGCGAGACCGCGTCACGCGAACTCGAACTCGGCGCCGCCGACGATCACCGTGTCGCCCGGCTCTGCGCCGGCCCGCCGCAGGGCGTCGTTGAGCCCGGCGCGCTCGACGACCTCCTGCAGATACGCCACGGCGTCCTCGTTGTCGAGGTCGGCCTTGGCGAACAGGCGCTCCAACTGGCGTCCGTGGACCACGTAGTCCTCACCCACGCGCTCGAGCGTGAAGGCCTCCAGCCGGTCGGCTCCGGGACGCAGCACCTCGGGTCCCGCGACCTGCTCCGGTCGGGCCGCCTCACGTGACCGGCCGACGATCGTCCCCAAACGGTGGCCCAGCACCTCGAGGCCGCGGCCGTCGAGCGCCGAGACGACCAGCCCGGCCTCCGGCCACCCCAGGCTCGCGAGGAACTCCTCCGCCGCCGCGACCTCCTCAGGTCCGAGCAGATCCGCCTTGGTGACGAGGACCAGCGACGGCCGCTCGAGCAGCTCGGGGCGGAAGGCCCGCAGCTCCGCCCTCACGGTACGCAGCGCCTGCGGCCACGCATCGGCGCCGTCGGCGCCGTCGACCACGTACACCACGGCTGCGGTGCGCTCGATGTGCGCGAGGAAGCGATGACCGAGCCCGGCCCCCTCGCTGGCCCCCTCGATCAATCCCGGGATGTCGGCGATCACCACCGGACCCTCATCGAGGGACAGCACGCCCAGGTTGGGGGTGACGGTGGTGAACGGATACGCCGCGACCTTGGGCTTCGCCCGCGTCAGCGCGGCCAGCAGCGACGACTTGCCGGCGTTGGGCAGTCCCACCAGGCCCACGTCGGCGAGCAGCTTGAGCGCGAGCGTGACCCACAGCTCCTCACCCTGCAGTCCGCGCTCGGCGAACCGCGGCGCCTGACGCGTCGAGCTCTTGAAGTTCACGTTGCCGCGCCCGCCCTCGCCGCCGCGCGCGACCAGCAGTCTCTGGCCGTCGTGCACGAGGTCGCCGAGCAGCTCTCCCTCTCGCGTGCGGACCTCGGTGCCGACCGGCACCTCGACCAGCAGCTCGGGGCCGTCGGCACCACGCCGGTTGCCGCCGCGGCCGGCGCCGCCGTCGGCAGCGCGGAAATGGTGCCGGTGGCGGAAGTGGGTGAGGTCGTGCAGGCGGCGCGTCGCGACCAGCACCACGTCGCCGCCGGGAGCGCCGTCACCGCCGTCGGGCCCGCCCCGGGGCACGTATTTCTCGCGGCGGAAACTCATGGCGCCGTCGCCGCCGCGGCCTCCCCGCACGCAGATGCTGGCCCGGTCGAGCATGGCGATGCGCGCAGCCGGCGTCCGCCGGCGTCCGCTCAGGCCTCGGGGACGACCGAGATGAAGCGGCCGGCGCCCTTCTGCGTGAACACGAGCTTGCCGGTCACCTTGGCGTAGATGGTGTGGTCGACGCCGATGCCGGCGTTGTCGCCGGGGCGGAACCGCGTGCCGCGCTGACGTACGATGATCGATCCGGCCGGGACCACCTGGCCCGCGAAGACCTTGACTCCGAGGCGCTTCGCCTCGGAGTCGCGGCCGTTGCGACTGGTCCCGGCGCCCTTCTTGTGGGCCATGCCGTTACTCCTTGCTGCCCTTGAGGGTGATCGAGTCGATCGTCAGCTTGGTGAGACGACTGCGATGACCCTTCGTCTTCTTGAACGTGGTCTTCGGCTTGTAGGTGAAGACCTTGATCTTCTCGCCGAGGAGATGCTCGCCGACCGTCGCCTTGACCTCGGCGTGCCGGGCCGCGTCCGCGTCGTAGCTCGCCGCAGCGTCACGGACCGCCAGGGCGTCGAGCGTGATCGTCTCGCCGACATCCGCGTGGATCCGGTCGACGACGATGGTGTCGCCGGCGCTGACCTTGAACTGCCGGCCGCCACAGCGGATCACCGCGTAGGTGTCGTTGGACTTCGTCATTGGTTCACTCCCTCAAGACAACGGCAGGTGATGATAGCCAACCGGCCTGCCGGGGTCAATTCGCCTCCGCGGCGGAGCCCTTGAGCACGGTGGCGCGGGCGCCGGTGCGGGCCGTCTCGGTGATGCGTACCCTGCGGCGTTTCCCGAGGTGCTGACGACCACCCTCCACGATGATCATGTACCCGTCGACATACCCCACCGCGTCGCGGGGGCTGTAGGTGAGGCTGAACTCCAGCTCGACGGTGACCTCCTGGCCTTCCCGCACGGGGATGCGCTGGTCCTGCACGTGCGCCAGGCTCCCCTCGCTGACCACCCGGAAGGACTCCACGGGGAGTGCCGCCGCGCCCTCGAGGAACACACGCCGCCCGGTCAGCTTCTCGAGGCGCTTGAGGCGCGCCCCGCTCAACCGGTCGGCGACCCCCCCGTTGACCTCGATCAGCCAGGCCTTGGCCTGGGACTTGCGCGCCAGGGCGCGCACACGGCGCTCGACGCTGAGAGCCATCGTCTCCTCGCTGAGCACCCGCCCCTTGCCGGAGCAGACAGGACACGAGCGCGTCAGGATTCCGCGCGCGCCGTCGGTCGTGTTCTGGCGCGTCATCTCGACGAGCCCGAGGGGTGAGAGCTCGACCACGTAGGTCTTGGTGCGGTCGGTCTCCAGCTCCGCCTCCAGCGTCGCCAGCACGAGCTCGCGGTTGCGGGTGTGCGCCATGTCGATGAAGTCGATGATGATGATGCCGCCGATGTCCCGCAGGCGGAGCTGGCGCACGACCTCCCTGGCCGCCTCGATGTTCGTCTTGGTGATCGTGTCCTCCAGCCCCTTGCCGCGGGTGAAGCGGCCGGTGTTCACGTCGATGACCGTGAGGGCTTCGGTGTGGTCGATCACGAGGTTGCCGCCGCTCGGCAACGACACGCGACGCTCCAGGGCGCGGGCGATCTGCTCCTCTATCCCGTAGGCGGTGAAGAGAGGCTCGTCCCCCGTGTGCAGCTTGACCCGCGGGATGAGGTCCGGGGCCTCCTTGTCGAGGAAGGCGACGATAGCCTTGTGGCGCCTGGGATCGTCGACGAGGAGGCTCTCGCAGGTCTCGTTGAAGAGGTCGCGGGTCACCTCGAGGGAGATGTCGACCTCCTTGTGCACGAGCCCCGGCGCTTTGACGGTCTCGGCCTTCTTCTTGAGCCTCGACCACAGTCGGGAGAGGTAACGGAGGTCACGCTTGAGATCCTCCAGGCCGTGGCCCTCCGCGATGGTGCGGATGATCAGGCCGGCGTTCCTGGGCTTCAGCTCCTTCGAGAGCTCGCGCAGGCGCTCGCGTTCGCTCTGCTTGAGCCTGCGTGACACGCCCACTCCGCTCCCGCCCGGCACGTACACGAGGTAGCGCCCGGCGAGGCTGATCTTGGTGCTCAGCCGAGCCCCCTTGTGCCCCATCGGGTCCTTGATCACCTGCACCAGGACCTGCTGCCCCCCCTTGAGCGCGTCGCTGATGCGCCGGGCACGCTTCTCGCCCTCCGGCGTAGTCACCTCGTCCACGTACAGGAAGCCGTTCTTCTCCAGGCCGAAGTCGACGAAGGCGGCGTCGATGCCGCTCATGACGCTCTCCACCCTGCCCTGGTAGATGTCGCCCAGGTACGATCTGCGGTCCGGGCGCTCGATGTAGATCTCCGAGAGCCTGCCGTCCTCGACGAGTGCGACGCGCAACTCCTCACCATCGTCGCTGACCAGGATGATCTTGCGGTCAGGTCGCTCGGCCACGACCGCCTGCCGCCGTTTGGCGGCCTCGGCGGGTGCCGGGGTGCCGAGCCCGCTGCCCTCGTCCTGGCGGACGATGGCCTTGGGCCGCCGGTCGTCGTGACGCCGACGGGCGCTCTTCGTCGACGGCGCGGACGTCCGGGGGTCAGCCCCGTCGGCGGCCGTGCCCGGCTCGACCTCGCCCGACTCTTCCCCGCCGGGCTCCGGGTCGCCGGCGGCCTCCTCGGCCTCGCGGGTCACCTCCTCGTGCTCGATGTCGGCGTTCTTGTGGCGATGCCGCCCGCCACGGCTGCCGCGCCGACGACGCTTCGCCGACGGGTCGTCCTCTGGGGGCTTCCCGGCGGACTCTTCCTCCCGCCGTCCGTCGTCCGCCGCGGTCACGGCGGATGCGTCCCCGCGTGCCGTCGCCGGCGTCCCTGCGTCCGCGACGTCCGGCGTCTGCCCGCCCTCTACGAGGTCGGCCGGGGGCGTCCCGGAGGACGGCTTCGCACGTCGTCCGCCGCGGCTGCCGCCCGCTTTGGCGGGCGCCTCGACGGCCGCGTGTCCTGCCCCGCGCCGGTCCACCACGGCCGCCTCGCCGACCGGCACCAGGGGGACCGTCGGCAGAGCGGCCAGAGCATCAGGCGGCTCCACGGCGCGGTCACGGGACGTCTCGCCCCCGACCGCGGCGGTCTCCACCGTCGGCTTCTTGTGCCGTCGTCCGCCGCGGCTGCCGCGCCTACGTTTCGACTGCCCGCCGCCGACCGGAGTCCCGGCGCCGGGGCTCGCGGCCGCCCGGTCGTCGGGCGCGGGTGCCGCCTCCGGCACACCTTTCGCTGGACTGTCCATGTGGTCAACTCCTTCCGCCGCCGGCGATCACGTCCGGCGGCACGTCTTTCCAGGCGATACGCAGGCGCACGAGGCCCCGCATCACCGCTTCGACCTGCGCCCATTCGGCGACCAGGTCGATCAGTTCCTGTGGCCGGGCGGCTCCGTCGCTGCGGTGACGGATCGTGAACTCGAGACGGGCTCCTCCGTCCTCCGCAGTCGCGGTCACGCGCCCGACGTACTCCTTCAGGTCCAGTGTACGCGTGCCCTTGGGCGACACGCGTTCGCGGACCGCTTCTCGCGTCTCGTTGTACCGTTCGACGGCGGCGAGGATGCGGCCTGCATCGCCGTCCAGCACGCAGCCGTACGTCGCCTCCCTCGCCTGCGGGCGCGGTCGACGTTCGCCCGCGTCCACGATGCGCAGCGGCTCGAACCCCGGCGGCGCGGCCGCGCACAAGTCCCTCAGCGTCGCGACCGTCGCCGCAGCGGCCTCCGTCACCTCCACCACCGCCAGCTCGTTGCCGCCCTCCGCCCCGACCGGCAGCGGCAGCGGCAGCGACAGGCGTGGTTTCGGGCGCATGCCCTGCGTCAACGCGATCGGCACGCCGGCGCGGGCGAAGGTGCGTTGCACCACCCGCGAGGTGTCCAGGTGTGAGAGGTAACGAGCCGGTCCACGGCGCGCGAAGAGGAGCAGCCACCAGCTCATGCGAGAAGATCCATCCCGACCTCACCGGCGCAGACACCACAGGCGCCGCAGGCGCCGTCGCGGCAGTCCTCCGTGAGGCGGCCGGCACGGCCACGGTCCCGTTCGTCGGCGAGGAACCGCGCGTCGAGGCGCGCGTCGACTGCGTCGCGCCACGCAGGAGGCTCGCCCCCGGCCTCGCCGAGCGCCATCCCGGTGGCCGCCGCGGCGGCCTGCCAGCGGCGCACGTCGAAGTGCTCGCTCCAGCCGTCGAACCG
>JAAYBE010000324.1 GCA_012719015.1 Actinomycetota bacterium | reverse complement strand
GGGAGCTGGCCGCACTGGAGGTCGGCGCCGCGTCGCGACGCGGCGCCGGCGGCATGCGCGGCAAGACGGCCGCGGCGCTGATGGCGGCCGCGGCGAACGTGCGCACGGTGATCGCCGACGGCTCACGGCCGGGCGTGCTCGCGAGCATCGCGAGGGGCGAGGAGGTCGGTACGCTCGTCCTCCCCCGGCCCACGAACGCCTCGGCGTTCAAGCTGTGGCTGCGCTACGCCAAACCGGTACGTGGTACGCTGGAGGTCGACGCCGGGGCGGCGCGGGCCCTGGCGCAAGGTGGGAGCAGCCTGCTGCCGGTCGGCGTCGCCGCCGTGCACGGCACGTTCGCCGCCGGTGACGCCGTCGCGATGGTCGACCCGGGCGGTCACGAGGTCGCGCGCGGGCTCAGCACGATGAGCTCACGCGACCTGCGCAGCGTGCGCGGTCTGCGCACGGAGGAATCGCGGCGCGTGAGCCCGCACCTCGAGGATGAAGTCGTGCACCGCGACTCGTTGGTGCTGGTCGGCGAGGAGGCGCGATGAAGGTCGAACAGACGTGCATCGAGGCGCGGCGGGCGTCACGGGTGCTCGCCGGGCTGCCGCGGGCGCGCAAGGACGACGCGCTGGGAGCCGTGGCCGACGCGCTGCGGCGCCGATCGGCCGAGATCCTCGCCGAGAACGAGGAGGACGTCCGCCTCGCGCGCGAGAACCGCCTCGCGGACGCACTGGTCGACAGGCTGCTGCTCGACGAGGACAGGCTCGCCGACATCGAGACGGCGGTGCGCGACGTCGCGGCGCTGCCCGACCCTGTCGGCGAGGTCGTCGAGGGCTGGCGCCTCGACAACGGGGTGCAGGTGCGCCGCGTCCGGGTGCCGCTGGGCGTCATCGCGGTGATCTACGAGGCGCGTCCCAACGTCACCGTCGACGCGGCGGCCCTGTGTCTCAAGTCGGGCAACGCGGTCGTCCTCCGCGGCGGCACCGCGGCGGTGCACACCAATCGCATCCTCGCCGAGGTGGTCCAGGGCGCGGTGATCGAGACGGGGCTGCCGCGTGAGGCCGTCTCCTACCTGGGTCCCGACCGCAGGGAGCTCGCGGAACTGCTCAAGCAGCGCGACCACGTCGACCTCATCGTCCCGCGCGGCGGGGAGGAGCTCAAGGAGCACCTCCTCGAGCACAGCAAGGTCCCGGTGATCTACGCCGCGGGCGGCAACTGCCATGTGTACGTCGATGCGGCGGCCGACCTGGACAAGGCGCTGGCCATCGTCGTCAACGCCAAGTGCCAGCGGCCCGGGGTGTGCAACGCGGCCGAGACCCTGCTGGTGCACCGTCAGGCCGCGTCGGCGTTCCTGCCCCGCGTGGCGGAGGAGCTCGGCCGCCGCGGTGTCGAGCTGATCGTCGACAAGCCGGCCGGCGACATCCTCGGCGACCCGTCGCTCAAGCGCGCCAACCGGACGCACTACGCCACCGAGTTCCTGGCCCTCACGCTGGCGGTCAGGGTCGTCGGGTCGCTCGACGAAGCCCTGGAGCACATCGCCACCTGCGGGACCCGGCACTCGGAGGCCATCGTGACCGAGGACCTGGCGGCGGCACGACGCTTCAGCGCGGAGGTCGATGCGGCGTGCGTCTACGTCAACGCCTCCACCCGCTTCACGGACGGCGCGGAGTTCGGGCTCGGCGCCGAGCTGGGGATCAGTACACAGAAGCTGCACGTGCGCGGTCCGATCGCGCTGCGCGAGCTCACCTGCGTGAAGTACGAGCTCTGGGGCGACGGGCAGGTGAGAGGGTAGGCCGGTGGAGTCCGACCTGCCTCGCCTGGGCGTGCTGGGCGGGAGCTTCGACCCGCCCCACGTGGCCCACCTCGCGATAGCGTCGGAGGCGGTCCACGCCGTCGGCCTCTCGCACGTGGTGTTCGTGCCGGCGGCCGCACCGCCGCACAAGGACGGGGAGGAGCGCACCGAGGCGCCGGTGCGGCTGGAGATGACCTCTCTCGCGGTGGACGAGGACCTGCATTTCAGCGTCTCCGGCGTCGAGATCGAGCGCGGCCTGGTCTACACGGTCGACACGCTGCGTGCGGTGCGACAGCGGTACCCTGACCACCGGCTCGTCTTCATCATGGGCTCTGACTCCCTCCTGCAGCTCGGGACGTGGCAGGAGCCGGAGCAGTTGCTCTCGCTGTGCTCGCTGGCGGTCGCGCCGCGCCCGGGCGACGCGCCCGAACAGCTCGCGGCCGCCGCGGAGCGGTGGGGCACCCACCGCGTGACGATCCTCGACATGCCCCTCCTGGGTCTCTCGTCGTCGGACATCCGTGCCCGTGTCGCGGCCCGTCGACCGATCCGCTACCTGGTGCCGCGGGGCGTGGAGCAGTACATCGCCGAGACGGGGCTCTATCGGTGACGGGTCTGGACGGCGCGGCCGCGGAGAGACTGCTGGAGGCCCGCCTCTCGCCGCGCCGCCGCGAGCACGCGCGGCGGGTGGCGGCCGAGGCCGCGCGGTTGGCGCAGCGCTTCGGGGCGCCTCGCGAGAAGGCCGAGCTGGCCGGCCTCCTGCATGACTACTGCCGTGAGCTGACCGACGCCGAGACGCTCGCGGCCGCCGCGCGTCACGGGATCCCGGTAGGGCCGGTCGAGGCGCGGCGACCCCGTCAGATCCTGCACGGGCCGGTCGCGGCGGCGGAACTTCTCGAGCTCGGCCTGAGCCCCGACGTGGCCGCCGCCGTCCGCCTGCATACCGTCGGCGCGGCCGGCATGACGGTGCTGGAGAAGTGCGTGTACCTGGCCGACTTCATCGAGCCGGGACGTGCGTTCGCGGGGCTCGACGAGGTACGGGCGCTCGCGGCCACCTCCCTCGACGCGGCGGTCGCCGCGGCGGTCCGTCTCAGCCTGCTCGAGGTCATCGGCCGCGGACGCGGGGTGGTCCCCGCGGCGCTGGCGTTGTACAACGAGTCGCATGCCGGGCAGTAAGGGATACCGGAGCGACCGGCTGCGACGCCGGCGCCGGTCGCGCGTGGAGCGCTCGCAGGCCTGGCTGCTGTACATCTCGGCCGGGGTGGTCGCCTTCCTCGCGGTCCTGGCGGCATGGTACCTGGCGGACCGGTTCTTCGGAGAGACCCCGCCGCCCGAGAAGGCAGGCTACCTGGCCGCCGTGCAGTTGACCGTACCGGACGAGGACGCGCCGGTCGCAGGGCTGCTCGTGGTCCAGGATGCGGCGGGCGGCGACCCGGGCGTGTATCTGTTGCCGCCCGACCTGCTGCTGGAGGGACCCAACGGCGAGTACGTGTTCGCGGCCGACGCCATGGCGTTGGGCGATCTGGCCGTGGACCTCGGACGCGTGGTGCGGGCGCCCATAGACGCGGTGTTCACCATGCCCGTCTCCGACCTGGGCCGGTGGGCCGGCAGTGATGTACTGCAGATCGACCTCGATCCACCGGCGGGTGTGAGCGCCGACGGTGGCGCGCCGTTGGTCGGGGACGACGGGACGGTGGCGACGGCGGACCTGCCACGCGTCTTCGCCTTCCTCGGCGACGACCGTGAGGAGACCGTCCGGCTCCAGACGGCGGTGGTCCAGGCGGCCCTCGAGACCGCCGCGCTGCGACCACGCGACGAGCGTCCCGCGTCAGCCGGCGCGAGTCCCTCACCGGGCGGCGATCCCGCCTTCTCCGAGGTGGTCGCGGGCATCACCTCGGGCCGGGCGACGGTGGAGCCGTTCCCGGCCGTGGTCCGGGTCGCCGAGGGGCAGTCCGCCTTCGTGCCGCTGGCGGAGGAGATCCAGGCGCGCATCACGCGGCGTGCTCCCTCCTACCGGGCCGCCGTGACCGTGCAGGTGTTCAACGGCAGCGGACGGCTCGGAGTCGGGAGAGCGGTCGTGGAGCGCCTCGCCAGTCTCGACGTGAACCTCCCGGAGCCGCTGAACGCGGACAGCTTCTCCTACGCTCAGACGGAGATCCTGGCGGGTCCGGAGACGCTCCCGGTGGCGCGCGACATCCGTGCTATACTCGGCCGCGGCGTCGTGCTCGACGGCCCCGGCCTGCCGAAGGGGACGGTCCAGGTCATCGTCGGCGACGACTTCGACGCGCAGCAATCCAGCACAAAGGACCAGCCGTAGCCGCCATCCCGGATCCATCCGCCTCCGAGCACCTGGCGCGCGACATCGTCGCGCTGGCCGCCGGCAAGAAGGCGGAGGGCATCGTCGTCCTGAGCATGGACGAGGCGGTGTCGTACACCGACTTCTTCGTCGTCGTCAGCGGCGCGAACCCGCGTCAGACCCGGTCCATCGCCGACGAGATCCAGCGCAGGCTGCGGCCCCGGCATCGTCCGGCGCGCGTGGAGGGCGAGCGAGAGGGAGAGTGGATCCTCATCGACTACGTCGACGTGGTCGTGCACATCTTCACTACGGCGGCACGGGACTTCTACCGGCTCGAGACGCTGTGGGGCGACGTCCCGCGGGTCGACGTGTCGGCGGGGGCCTGAGGACCGCGCGACGGACACCGGCACGGCCGGCCTCTGAGGAGGCGCGGCGCGGCGGGGCTTCGGGGAGGTGCGCGGGACGGCATCGGCCGACGAGCCTGGGATCGTTGTCCTCCGTCCTCGTCCGGAGTAATATACGAACGTATGTTCGTATCTGACAGAGCCATCCTCCACCTCGACATGGACGCCTTCTTCGCCTCCGTGGAGCAGGCGCGGCGTCCGGAGCTGCGCGGCAAGCCGGTCATCGTCGGCGGCGAGCGGGGAGGGAGGGGAGTGGTCTCCGCCTGCTCTTACGAGGCGCGCGTCTACGGCGTGCACAGCGCGCTGCCCATCGCGCAGGCCGAACGGCTCTGCCCGCAGGCGGAGTTCCTCCCGGTCGACATGAAGGCCTATCTGGCCGTCCACCGTTCGCTGGTCGGGTTGCTGGAGCGCTACACCGACCTGGTCGAGGTGGCGTCCATCGACGAGGCGTTCCTCGACGTCACCGGCAGCCGGCGACTGTTCGGCCCGCCGCGCACCATCGCCCACCGCATCCAGGAGGAGGTCTACGCCGGGCATGGCGTCACCTGCTCCATCGGTATCGGCCCCACCAAGCTGCTGGCCAAACTGGCCGCCGGCATGCACAAACCGGCCGGTATCGGCGAGCTCACGGCCGCCGACGTACACGGCCGCCTGCGCGATCTGCCGGTCGGCGACGTCTGCGGCATCGGCCCGGTCACCCAGGAGCGTCTCGCCGCCCTCGGGCTCACCACCGTCGGCATGCTGCAGGACGTGCCCTTCCCGCTGCTCGCGGCCGCGTTCGGCAGGGGCGCGCACGGGCTTCGCCAGCTCGCCCTGGGACGCGGCCTCTCGCCGGTGCGCAGCGAGCGGCCGCTGCCCAAGTCGATCGGCCGCGAGCTCACCTTCGACGACGATGTGAGCGGCGGCGACCCGTTACGCGCCACGCTGCTCTCGCTCACCGACAGCGCCGTCGCCGGGCTCCGCCGCAAGGGGCTCGCGGCGCGCACGGTGACGCTCAAGGTGCGCTTCAGCAGCTTCCACACCGTGAGCCGCCGCCGCACGCTGCCGCGCCCGGTGAGCGCCGTGCGGCCGCTCTTCGAGACGGTCACGGCACTGCTCGACGAGCTCGACATCGGCGCCCGCCAGGTACGCCTTGTGGGAGTGAGCGTCAGCGGGTTCACGCAGAACGCCTTCCAGCTCACGCTCGACGACGGCTGGCGCGAGGTCGCGCTCGGCGAGGCGGTCGACAGGGTGCGGGAGAAGTACGGCTTCAGATCGCTCACCCTCGCAGGCGGCGCGTCCGCGTATCGCCGCCTCGAGCACGATTCTCCGGCACAGTCGTTCCACCCCGCCGCCCAGGCCGCCCGCGACACGACGGCGAGCCCCTCCGGGGCATCCCCGCCTGCGCCCGTCGCCGCTCCGCCCGCCCACGCGCGACGGGCCGTCTGAGCGTCCCGCCACGAGCGGCCTGTGCTAGACTTCTCCACTCCGACAGGACACAGCCGGCCGCTTCGCGTGCCCCCGCACGGAGCGTCCCGTAACGACGACGAGGAGACCCCGGATGAACGACCCAGCCAAGATCAGGAACATCGCCCTCGTCGGCCATCGCGGAACCGGCAAGACGTCGCTGTTCGAGGCGCTGCTCTTCGGCGCCGGCGCGGTCACCCGCCTCGGCTCGGTCGCCGACGGCACCACGGTCTCCGATTGGGACGACGACGAGAAGAAGCGCCAGATGAGCCTCTCGGCCGGCCTGGCGCAGGTCGATCACGGCGGCCTGTCGTACAACCTCGTCGACACCCCGGGCGACTCGAGCTTCCTGGCCGACGCCATCGCGAGCCTCGAGGTGGTCGAGACGGCGCTCATGGTCGTCAACACCGTGCTCGGCGTCGAGGTGCAGACCGAACGCCTGTGGGACCGGGCCGCCGAGCGTGGCCTCGCCCGGATGCTCGTCTGCAACATGCTCGACCGGGAGCGGGCCGACTTCGACGCCGCCGTCGCCGCCCTCCAGGAGGCGTTCGGGGCGCAGGTCGTCGCCGTACAGTTGCCGATCGGCAGCGAGCACGATTTCAGCGGCGTCGTCGACCTCCTCTCCATGAAGGCGTACACCTATGCGGACGGCAAGGGATCCGAGGGCGAGGTGCCGGCTGAGCTCGCCGACGCGGCCGCCGCCGCGCGCGAGAAGCTCATCGACGCGGTGGCCAGCACCGACGACGATCTGGCCGAGAAGTACCTCATGGAGGAGGAGATCACGGCCGACGAGCTCAACGCGGCGTTCGCCGCCGCCGTCGCCACGGCCCAGATCTTCCCGGTGGCCTGCGTCGCCGCCACCGCCGGCATCGGCGCCGACAGGCTCTTCGACGTCCTGGCGCTGGCGCCGTCGCCCGCCGACGTCCCCGCCCGCGCCGTGCTCGACGGCGAGGACTCCGTCGAGTTGGCCTGCGACCCCTCCAGGCCGGCGGTCGCCTTCGTGTTCAAGACGCTCGCCGACCCGTTCAGCGGGCACGTCAACGTGTTCCGCGTGTTCCAGGGCACCATGAACAGCGACTCCCAGCTGGTGGTCGCCCGCGACGGACACAAGGAACGTGTGGGGCAGTTGCTCAGGCCGCGAGGCAAGGAGAACAAGCCCGTCGACGCGCTCGTCGCCGGCGACATCGGGGCCGTGGCCAAGCTCAAGGACGTGGTCACCGGCGACACGCTCACCGCCGAGGCGGGCGCCGGGGCGTTCCCGCCGATCCGCTTCCCGGCCCCGCTCATGAGCTTCGCGATCACCGCCAAGAGCAAGGGAGAAGAGGACAAGGTGATCTCCGCCCTGCGTCGGCTCTCCGAAGAGGACCCGATGCTCGAGGTGCACCGCGACGAACAGACCGGAGAGACGATCGTCGGCGGGATGAGCCAGGTGCACGTCGAGGTCACCGTCGAGCGCATGAAGCGTCGTTTCGGCGTGGAGGTCGAGCTCAAGCCGCCGCGCGTGCCGTACCGCGAGACCATCAAGGGCACGGCCAAGGCCGAGGGCAAGCACAAGAAGCAGACCGGCGGTCGCGGGCAGTTCGCCGACACGTGGATGCAGGTGTCGCCGCGGCCGCGCGGCGAGGGCTTCGAGTTCGTCGACAAGATCGTGGGCGGCGCCATCCCGCGCAACTTCATCCCCGCCGTCGAGAAGGGCGTGGCGGCCGCCATGGCCGAGGGTTTCCTGGCCGGTTACCCGGTGGTGGACGTCGAGGTGCAGCTCTACGACGGCAAGCACCACCCCGTCGACTCGAGCGACATGGCGTTCCAGATCGCCGGATCCAT
Source organism: Actinomycetota bacterium (assembly GCA_012719015.1). GTDB lineage: Bacteria > Actinomycetota > Thermoleophilia > UBA2241 > UBA2241 > CAIXSE01. The sequence continues at coordinate 2,762 of JAAYBE010000324.1, read as the reverse complement.
CGGGTTCAAGGCGGCCGTCGAGAAGGCACAGCCCGTGCTCCTCGAGCCCATCATGAACGTCGAGATCACCGTGCCCGAGGAGAACGTCGGCGACATCATCGGCGACCTCAACGCGCGCCGCGGCCGCGTGCTGGGCACGACGCCGCGCGGGCACAACAACGTGGTCGGCGCCGAGGTGCCGCTGGCCGAGATGCTCACCTACGCTCCCGACCTCACCTCCATGACCGGCGGACGCGGCGACTACCACATGGAACTCCTGCGCTACGACGAGGTGCCGGCGCACCTCACCGCCAAGATCGTCGAACAGGCCCGTCAAGAGAAGGAAGACGCCCAGAAGAGCTGAGGGCGCTCGACCGGTTTTCCCCGCAAAGCCGGGCATTTCGGGGGTCGTGGGCCGTTGGCCCCGGCATGAGGTGCTGCGGTAAGATGAGTGTGTACAAGAGACCGGAGGTACCCACGTGAGCAACCAGCGCAGCACCACTGCCGTGGGGGACGCCGCAGGCGCTCCCCGCACCGAACTCGGCACCATGCGCGTGAAGGACGGTATCGCCGACGCGCTCAAGGGCGGCGTCATCATGGACGTCACCGACGCTGAGCAGGCGAAGATCGCCGAGGCCGCCGGGGCGTGCGCGGTGATGGCCCTCGAGCGGGTCCCGAGCGACATCCGCGCCCAGGGCGGCGTCGCCCGCATGGCGGACCCCACCAAGATCCGTGAGATCCAGGAGTGCGTCTCCATCCCGGTGATGGCCAAGGCCCGCATCGGCCACTTCGTCGAGGCGCAGATCCTGCAGGCCCTCGCGGTGGACTTCATCGATGAGAGCGAGGTGCTCACGCCGGCCGACGAGTCCAACCACATCAACAAGTGGAAGTTCGACGTGCCGTTCGTCTGCGGAGCCGTCGACCTGGGACAGGCGCTGCGCCGCATCAGCGAGGGCGCGGCCATGATCCGCACCAAGGGGGAGGCGGGCACCGGCGACGTGGTCGAGGCGGTGCGCCACATGCGCACCATCATGGGAGAGATCCGCCGGCTGCAGACGCTCGACGAGGACGAGCTGTTCGTCGCCGCCAAGCAGCTGCCGGCGCCGTACGCCCTGGTCAGGTGGGTGGCCGAGCACGGCAAGCTCCCGGTGGCCAACTTCTCCGCCGGCGGCATCGCCACCCCCGCGGACGCCGCGCTCATGATGCAGCTGGGCGCCGAGGGCGTGTTCGTCGGCTCCGGCATCTTCAAGAGCGCCGACCCCCAGAAGCGCGCCGACGCCATCGTGAAGGCGGCGAGCAACTACCGCGACCCTGACGTCCTGGCGGAGGTCAGCGTGGGTCTCGGCGACGCGATGCCGGGCATCGACGCGGCCAAGATGCCGGACGAAGCGAAGATGCAGTACCGCGGCTGACGAGTCCGAGCCCGCGGGACGGCGGGCCGCGACCAGGTCGCCCCTGTCCGGGTGCACGGACGACGCGCGCCGCCACGGGCTCATCACGCACACGATCGGCCGCCGAGGACAGGCGGCCGGCCGCCCCGCGGCGGCCGCCGGCGATCGCTGAACGAGGGAGGTGGTGCACGGTGTCCGGGCACTCCAAATGGGCGACCATCAAACACAAGAAGGGCAAGACCGACGCGGCCCGCGGCAAGCTGTTCTCCAAGCTCTCGCGCGCCATCACGGTCGCGGCGCGCGACGGCGGCCCCGACCCCGCCATGAACATCGCCCTGGCCAACGCCATCGAGAAGGCCAAGGCCGAGTCCGTGCCCAAGGACAACATCGAGCGCGCCATCCAGCGGGGCGTCGGCGGTGCCGAGGGCGCCAGTTACGAGAGCATCGTCTACGAGGGCTACGGGCCAGCCGGTGTCGCCATCATCGTCGAGGTCCTCACCGACAACAGGAACCGCTCGGCGGCGGAGGTGCGCAACATCTTCAGCAAGCACGGCGGGCAGCTCGCGCAGCCGGGCGCCGTGGCGTGGGGGTTCGAGCGCCGCGGGTCCATCGTCGTCGACGGCACGAAGTACGACGAGGACGACATCATGACCGCCGCCATCGAGGCCGGCGCCGACGACGTCGAGCAGGACGGCGCCCAGTTCCAGGTGCTCACCCAGCCGTCGGACTTCGCCTCCGTGCGGGACGCGTTGACGGCGGCCGGCATCGAGCCGGACTCGGCAGATCTCACCATGATCCCCAAGAACACCGTGAAGCTCGAGGAGAACGACGCACGCAAGACCATGAAGATCATGGACGCGCTCGAGGACAGCGACGACGTCCAGGAGGTCTACGCGAACTTCGACATCCCCGAAGACGTCCTCGAGGCCCTCGCGGGCTGACGGATGACCCCGTCAGCGACGAGTGACCTGACCATCAAGCCGCCGCCCGGGGGACGTGCATGATCATCCTCGGCTTCGATCCCGGCACCGCGAGCACGGGCTGGGGGGTGGTCGAGCAGGACGGAAACCGCCTGCGTCCGTTGGGCCACGGCTGCATCGTCACGTCGGCCAAAGACCCCACCCACCTGCGGCTGCGGCAGATCCATGATCAGGCGTGCCGGCTCATCGACCGGTACCGACCGCACGTGGTCGTCCTCGAGGACCTCTTCGTCAACGTGAACGTCAAGACGGCCCTCGCGGTCGGACAGGCCAAGGGTGTGCTCATCCTCGCCGCCTCGGCGCTCGAGACCGCCCCGTGCGAGTACTCGCCCCTGCAGATCAAGATGGCCGTGACGGGATACGGGCGCGCCACCAAGGTCCAGGTGCAGGAGATGACCAAGACCATCCTCCG
>JAAYBE010000323.1 GCA_012719015.1 Actinomycetota bacterium | reverse complement strand
GCGAGGAGCGCGCCGGCCTCCGCATCGTCCGGTTCCAGCACCTCGAAGGCGGAGTGCATGTTGCGCACGGGGATGCTGAAGGAGAGGGTGGCCGCCGTGCCTGCGGCCATGAGCTCTTCGGCGTCGGTCGACGTGTTGCCCGGCACGGCCTTGACCTGCACGGGGATGCCCTCCTCGGCGGCGACCTCGATGGCGAGGTCGGTGAGGGCGAGGTTGCCGGCGGCGCCGCGATGGACCACGGGACCGGCGCCGAGCTTGACCTCGCCGCCCAGCTTCTTCGCGTCCATGCCCGGGTCGTCGCTGGCGAAGTCCACGTCGACCACGACGATCACGTCGGGCTGCCAGCGGATCGCCATCGCCTTGGCGCCCATGAACGTGGTCTCCTCGTGGACGGTCAGCAGCGCGGTGAGGTCGGCGGCCGCCCGTGCGTCGCGGTAGTGCTCGAGGGCGCGCAGGCAGACGTAGACGCCGGCGCGGTTGTCGAAGGCCGGCGAGGCGTAGCGGCCGCCGGCCAGATCGAGGAAGTGCGGAGGGAACGTGATGGGGTCGCCGATGCGGACGAGCTCGAGGGCCTCCTCGCGCGAGGAGCAGCCGATGTCGAGCCACTGTTCGTGCAGCTCGGGGGCCTTGGCGCGCTCCTCCTTGGTCATCTTGTGTGACGGCTTGCGGCCGACGACGCCGTTGACCGGCCCCTTCGTACCGTGTACGAGCAGGTTGCGGCCGGGGAGGAGTTGAGGGTCCACTCCGCCGATCTTGTCGAACGAGAGGAACCCGTTCTCGTCGACGAACGTGACGATCAGGCCGATCTGGTCGGCGTGGGCGGTGACGAGGACGCTCGGCGAGCCCTCGCCGACGACCGTGGCCCATACATTGCCGAGGGGGTCGCCCTGAGGTTCCGCGACCGTCGCGAGACGGGTCCGGACGACGTCCTGGACGGGCGCCTCGAACCCGGTCGGGGCGGGAGCGGCGCAGAGGTCGCGCAGCAGTTCGAGATCGGTCGCCATCTGGTCCTCCGGATCGTTCGTGTGCCCATCGGCCGGCGGGTCTGCGTCGGCCGGCCAGCGCATCTTATCCGCTGCGGGCCGACCGGGCACGCGCGCGACTGATCCCGGGGCGCGACGTGGTCCGCCCGAGTTGATGTAAGGTCGCGGTGTGGAGGCGTCGGCCCGACAGGCCCGGCGGCGACCGCGCCGCTCAGCACAACGCCGACGTCAGGTGCGTCGCCGGCGCGGCGTCGCGCTCCTCGTCCTCTGCGCCGTGCTGGCGCTCGTCGTCTGGCGCGTCGCCGCCTGCGGTGCGGCTGACGGGGGAGAGGGGCGCCGGGCGGTCAGGCCGGTCCCGCCGCCGCCCGCGCCGGCGCTGGCGGGCGACGGCGTCAAGGTCGGCACGTTCCTGGGCAACTACGGACGCCGCTACTACGGGCAGGGGCCGGCGCCGCGGCGTCTCGACGTCCTCTGGAAGGTCAAGCTCGGCAGCGGCTGGAGCTCGGGCAAGTACGAGGACGACCCGCCGAGCAGGTGGGCCGGCAGCGGCTGGACCGGACAGCCCAGCGTCGTCGTGGACCAGGGGAGGACCTACGTCGTCGCCCCCTCCTACGGGTACAAGCTGCGCAAGATCGACGCCGAGACCGGCGAGGTGCTCTGGTCCTACCGGTTCGACGACATCATCAAGGGCAGCCCCACGGTCTTCAGGAACCCTTCGCCGACGGGGCCGGACGACGCCTACATCGTGGTCGCCGGATCGCGCCGGGGATACCCACACAAGCTGGACGACCCGCGTATCGCGCCCGTCCGTGCGCTCACCTTCGGCAGCGGCAAGGAGCTCTGGCGGCTTCCGGTCCCGCGGACCGCGTGCTACAGCCGCGACTGCGACGGCAGCGGGTTCTTCTTCGACGGTGTCTACTACGTGGGCGTCGAGAGCGGCTGGGTGTACGCCCTCGACCCGTTCCTGACGCAGACCTGGGCCGAGGGCGAGCGGCCGTCCGTCCGGGCGCAGCGGCTGCTCCTCGGCGACGCGCGCGCCAAGAGTCACGACGGCAACCTCGTCCTGGAGTCCTCTGTCTCGGCCGTCGGCGAGACCCTGTACGTGGCCTCGGGCGCCGGTCACGTGTACGGCCTGCGGCGCCCGGACCTCGAGGTCGTCTGGGACTACTACATCGGCGCCGACCTCGACGGCACCCCGGTGCCCACCGACGACGGCCTCCTTCTCCAGGCGGTGGAGAAGGAGTACATCAAGGGCAAGGGCGGGATGCTGGCGCTCGACCCGGCCAAGCCGCCGGACGAGGCCGTCGTGTGGTACTTCCCGACCGGGGACCGCGAGCTCGGCGACTGGGCCGGCGGCGTCGTCGGTTCGGCGAGCGTCAACGACGCCTACGACCCGGAGGGACGGTACCCGGCGCTCTGCGCCTTCAACGCGATCGACGGCCACCTGTACGTGGTGGCCCGGGACGTGATGAGCGATGCGACGGTCGCGGGGCCCAACCGGGAGAAGGGCCTGGCCACCCCGGTGCAGGTGGCCAAGATCTGGAACGGCGGCGCCATCTCGACGCCGATCCTGCTGGGGGACGCGCTGGTGGCGGCGGGCTACGACCAGCGCGTCCACCTCTACGACGTCCGCTATACCCCCGCGCAGCAGGGCGACGAGGGGGCGCTGCCGAGCGCTAACGGCGACGGCACGTACTGGACGGTCGCGATCGAGGAGCGCGACCAGTTCTTCGCGGGGGGCGCGTTCGAGTCCACGCCGACGCTGTGGGACGGGCGCATCTACATCGGCTGTCGCGACGGGTGGTTCTACTGCCTGGGTGAGGCGCCCTGACGGGAGTCAGCCGGCGCCGTACACGGCCACCGCGTCCTTGCCGCGCGCCTTGGCCCAGTAGAGCGCCTGGTCGGCGCGCGTGACGAGGTCCTCG
>JAAYBE010000322.1 GCA_012719015.1 Actinomycetota bacterium | reverse complement strand
TGCGTTCCGGGTAGGTAATAGACTCAAGCGAGTGATCATTGTCGACGACGTCTACACCACAGGTGAAACGTTGAACCAGTGTGCGCAAGCGCTCGCTCAGGCAGTCCTCGACCCCCACGTCTTCACCTTCGCGCGTACAGTACGTGCGACGCCTGCGCCGGCATCGCGAGACCACGCCGTCACGAAGGAGCGATGTAGATGAAAACCCAGATCAAGGGCCGCAACTTCACCGTCACGTCCGCCCTGCGGGAGTACGCGGAAGACAAGATCGAGCACGTGCACAGACTCCTGCAGCAGCGCAAGATCGACGAGGTCACGAGGGTAGAGCTCGAGCTCAAGGTGGAGAAGAACCCGAGCATCCCCGAGCCGTGCATCGCCGAGGCGACGGTGTTCACACGCGGACCCGTGATCAGGGCGCGAGAAGCGTCGGTCGACATGTACGCGGCGATCGACCTGATGACCGACAAGCTCGTGCGCCGCGTCAAGAAATACCACGACCGGATCCACGGGAGGACCAGGCACGGGCGCGAGAGGGTGGCAGTCCCGGCTCTCGCCCCGGATCTGGAGCCCGTGGCCGCCGCGGCGGCGGTCAGCGACGAGCTCATCGGAGAGCCGGAGCACGCCGGCGACAACGGGCGTATCGTGAAGTCCAAGCAGTTCGCGCTCAAGCCCATGTCGGTGCACGAGGCCACGCTGCAGATGGAACTGGTCGGGCACGACTTCTTCGTGTTCACGAACGCCGAGTCGAACCGGACGAACGTGGTGTACCGCCGCAAGGACGGCCACTACGGGCACATCGAGCCCGCCGAAGACTGACGGCGGCGGAGGATCGGGCGAGGGGCGCTCCGTGGGGGCGCCCCTCGTCGCGGACGCCTCCGCGTCGCGGGCCGGCGGAGCGACACCGGCTGCCGGGCATGCGACGCGGATGCCGCTCTGTGCGAGAATGGACGCAGACCTCATCTCCGCGATCCCGGGAGCGCTCCAGTGATCAAGATCGTCGACAAGCTTCTGCACGCCGGTGAGGGCCGCCGGCTCAAGACCCTCCGCGAGCAGACCGGCAGGGTCGGGGAGCTGGAGCCGGACGTCGCCGTCCTCAGCGACGACGAGCTCCGGGCCAAGACGGCCGAGTTCCGCCAGCGCTACGCCAACGGCGAGCTCCTCGACGACCTGCTGTTCGAGGCCTTCGCCGTCGCCCGCGAGGGCGCCAAACGGGCCCTGGGGATGCGCCCGTTCGACGTCCAGGTGCTCGGCGGCATCGTGCTCCACGAGGGCGACATCGCCGAGATGAAGACCGGCGAGGGCAAGACCCTCGTCGCGACGATGCCGATGTACCTTAACGGCCTCGCCGGCAAGGGCGCGCACCTGGTCACGGTGAACGACTACCTGGCCAAGCGCGACGCCGAGTGGATGGGCCAGGTGTACCGCTTCCTCGGACTGGAGGTCGGCTGCATCCAGGCCAACATGTCGCCGGAGGAGCGTCGCGCGCAGTACAACGCCGACGTCACCTACGGCACCAACTCCGAGTTCGGCTTCGACTACCTGCGCGACAACATGACCATGCGGCGCGAGCACATGGTGCAGCGCGGCCACGTCTACTGCATCGTGGACGAGGTGGACTCGATCCTCATCGACGAGGCGCGCACGCCGCTCATCATCAGCGGCGCGCCGGAGACCGCCGCCGGCACCTACCGCCAGTTCGCCCGCGTCGTCCCGCGGCTCGTCCCCGGCGAGGACTACGAGGTCGACGAGAAGCAGCGCACCGTGGCCGTCACCGAGAGCGGTGTGGCCAAGGTGGAGAGGGCGCTGGACATCGACAACCTCTACAAGGACTCCAACGGCGCCCTGGTCAACCACCTCATCCAGGCGCTGCGCGCCCAGGCCCTGTACCAGAAGGACGTGGAGTACGTGGTGCAGAACGGCGAGGTGCTGATCGTCGACGAGTTCACGGGACGGATCCTCGAGGGCCGGCGGTACTCCGAGGGCCTCCACCAGGCGATCGAGGCCAAGGAGAAGGTGCCGATCCGCGAGGAGAACCAGACCCTCGCCACCATCACCCTGCAGAACTACTTCCGCATGTACGAGGTCCTGGCCGGCATGACGGGCACCGCCAAGACCGAGGAGGACGAGTTCCGCCAGATCTACGGGCTCGAGGTGGTCCAGATCCCCACCAACGCGCCGATGATCCGGCTGGACGAGAACGACCTCATCTTCACGACCACCAAGGAGAAGTTCGCCGCCGTCGTGCAGGATGTCGTCGCGCGCTACGAGAAGGGCCAGCCGGTGCTCGTCGGCACCGTCTCGGTCGAGGTCAGCGAGATGCTCTCGCGCCTCCTCGAGCGGCACGGCGTGCCGCACAACGTGCTCAACGCCAAGCAGCACGAGCGCGAGGCGCATGTCATCGAGGGCGCCGGCCAGCCGGGCGCGATCACGATCGCGACCAACATGGCCGGCCGCGGCGTCGACATCAAGCTGGGCGAGGGCGTGCGCGAGCTCGGCGGTCTGTACGTGCTCGGCACCGAGCGTCACGAGAGCCGCCGCATCGACAACCAGCTCCGCGGCCGCTCCGGCCGTCAGGGCGACCCCGGCGAGAGCCGCTTCTACCTCTCGGCCGAGGACGAGCTGATCCGGCTGTTCGCCGGCGACCGCATGTACCGCATCCTCAGCCGCCTCGGTCCGTCTGAGGGCGAGCCGATCGAGGCGAGGATGC
>JAAYBE010000321.1 GCA_012719015.1 Actinomycetota bacterium | reverse complement strand
GTCACAGCACGCCCGCATCGGCGCGGCCGCCCAGCGGCTGCGCGAGACTGCGCCGTTTGACCGACCACACGTCTGAAGCGCCGCCCGGCCGCCACGGCTGCGGATGGACGGCGCAGCTCGAGCGCCGCCGGCTCAGCGCACGACGAGCCTGCCGGCGACCATCCGGCTCTGCCGGTTGCCGGAGCGGTCGACGGCGAGAGCCTCGACACGATAGCGGCCGCGCGGCAGACGGCAGCGGAAGGAGAACACGTGCGCGGCCGGACCGGTGTTCCGCCAGCCGAGGGCGCGGCGCTTGACCACACGGCCGCGCCCGTCGCGGATGCGGAGCGTGACCCGGGCCTGTGGACTGCGGGCGTCTTTGACCGTGTAGCGCAGCGACGCTTTCCTGCCGCGTCTCACTTCGGCCGGGTCCACGCGGACCACGGGCCCGACGACGTCCCCGAAGGTCGACGTCCACGTGACGCCACCGTCGGTGGTGGCGAGGATCTCCTCGCCGTCGCCCACGACCCACGCCGTCCGGGCATCGAGCGCGTGGACGGCGGTGAGGTCGAAGTACACGTCGCCGGGATCCAGCGTCGCCCAGTGGCCGCCGCCGTCGGTGGTACGCAGGACGAGGGCCTTCTGCGCCGCCGTCGCGTCGCCGACCGCCCACCCGACCTGCTCGTCCACCATGTCGAGGTCGTTCACGCGCAGGTCACCGGCGTCGCCGCCCCACTGCGTCTCCCAGGTCGTGCCGCCGTCGGGGCTGTGGAGTACCACGCCGGCGCCACTGACCCGTTCGCCGGCGAGAACCGGGCCGGCGGCCGGGTCGCCACCGGCCACCCAGATGTGTGGGCCCACGGTGTCCACGGCGCCCAGCAGCGCGCCGGGAGTGCGGAGTTGCTCCGTCCAGGTCGTGGCGCCGTCAGTCGTGTGCCGGACGGTCCCCGTCACGCCGGCCCGGTCGTTGGCGAGCACCCAGCCCTCGGAGGCGCTCGCGAAGCGCATGCCCAGAAGGTCGCCCGCGGGAGCGCCTTTGACCTTCTTCCAGGTGCGGGCGCCGTCCGTGGTGCGCAGAAGGACGCCGCGGGTCCCGGCCGCGAAGCCGACCCGCCCGGAGACCGCCTCGACGCCGAGCAGGTACTCGAGCGTGGGCGCCGGGACGTACTTCCACGACGCGCCCTTGTCGGCGCTGCGCGCGATGAGGGCGCCGTCCCAGCCCTCGCCGCCCACCACCCACAGGCGCCCGGACGGCGTCACCGCCAGGGCGTCGGCCGAGTACGCGCCGCCGTCCGAGGGCCGCGCCGTCTTCCAGAGCCGCCCGCCATCGGTGGTGCGCAGGACCACGCTCTCGCTGACGACGTTGTCGTAACCCGTCGCCCATCCGTGCCGCAGGTCCGTGAAGTACACGTCGGTGAGGCCGCAGGTGGCGCGCCTCCAGGACGGCTCGGGCAGCTTCCGGCGCGCCTGGCCGCTGGCGTTGTAGGCGCGCAGCAGGCGGTACCAGCCCACCCCTCCATCGACGGGCCGCGCGCCGAAGAGCGACCGCCTGCGGTAGGCGGAGCGGTACTCGGCCCACTCGTTGCCGGTGCCGATCCAGACGCTGAGCCCGCGCAGCCAGCGCACGTAGGAGCCGTTGCTGACACCGGTCACCATGTCGGCGACGGCGTCACGCACCGCCGCCGCCGCGCTCACCAGTTCCGCGTCGTCGTCCAGATCGTGACCGTCGACGAGCCTCGCCGCGAACATGCCCAGGTCCTGCTGCCACGAGTCCCACGCCGCCAGGCTGGAGGCCACCGCGCGCCGCACGGCCCGTCCGTATCCCGGCGAATCGGCGACGAGCCCGGCGCGCAGGCGACGCGTGAAGTCCGTCATCGCGGGTCCCGCGGCCCGCACGGCGGCGAGGTCCACGGCCGTGAGGCTCACCCAGTCGAAGCAGCGGAGACAGCCGTAGTACGCGTCCCAGCCGCGCAGCATGTCGTCCGCCACCTGCTCCGGAGAACGCCCCGGGTCGGCGGCGAGCGG
>JAAYBE010000320.1 GCA_012719015.1 Actinomycetota bacterium | reverse complement strand
GTGCTGGCCACCGGGGAGACGATCGCGCTCGGCCCGTGCGCCGGCGGGGACCTTTCGTCCGGGATCGGCGGGGCTGCGAGCGCTCCCCTCGCGGCGGCGCTCGCCCGGATACGCGGGCGCGCCCGGGACGTCATCGCCGACGGTTCTCCCCGGACCGGGCGCTGCACCTCGGGCTACAACCTGCGTGAGCTGCTCGCGCCGCAGCCCAACCTCGCCCGGCTGCTCGCAGGGTCCGAGGGGACCCTGGCGCTCACCACCGAGCTCGAGGTGCTCCTCGACCCGTTGCCCGGACGGCGTCTCGGAGCGGCGCTGGCCTTCGACACGCTGCGCGGGGCCCTGGGGGCCAACGTGGCCATCCTCGACACCGGTCCGTCGGCGATAGAGTTCCTTGACCTCGAGCCGCTGCGGCGGGCGGCGGGTCTGGCGGGGTATCCGCGCATGGCGGCGCTGCTGGAGGGCCGGGAGGCCGCGCTGCTCACGGTGGAGTATCAGGGCAGCGAGGAGGAGGCGCGCGCCGGCCTCGGCCGCCTCGCCGGGCTGGCCGGGTCGCTCGGCGCCGCCCGGACCGTGTGGCTCGAAGACGCTGAGGCTCTCAGCGAGGCGGCGGCGCTGCGTCGCGCCGTGTTGCCCCTGCTCATGGGTGCGCCCGGGGCCGACCGGCCGACGGCGTTCGTCGAGGACACCGCCGTCGCTCCGGACCGCCTGGGGGACTTCGTCGCCGACCTCGAGCGCCTGGTCGCCGCTCACGGTGTCCGCGCCAGCTTCACCGGCCACGCCTCGGCGGGTTGTCTGCACCTGCGACCGATGCTCGACCTCAAGACGGTCGCCGGCGTCGCCCGGATGGACGCCCTGGCTCGCGGGGTGGCGCGGCTCGTGGCCGAGTACCACGGCGTCATCTCGGGCGAACACGGCTGCGGGCGTTCGCGGAGCTGGCTTCTCCCGCAGCTCCTCGGGCCCAGCCTCTACGGCGCGATGGTCGCCGTCAAGGACGCCTTCGACCCCAAGGGTCTGCTCAACCCGGGGGTGATCGTCGACGGCCCGCCCCTGACGGAGGACCTGCGCTTCGGCCCCGACTATCGCGGCGACGGCGGCTGGGCGCCACGCCTCTCGTACGCCGCCGAGGGCGGGTTCGGCGCCGCGGTGGAGCGCTGCTTCGGCGCCGGGCTCTGCAAGAAGAGCAGCGGCGTCATGTGCCCGCCCGGCGCAGCCACGCGCGACGAGGCGCAGTCGACCCGTGCCCGGGCCAACGCGCTCCAGGGCGTGCTCTGCGGCGCCGTGCCGCTCGGCGCCATCGGCGAGGGGGAGTTCCGCGAGGTGCTCGGTACCTGCGTCGCCTGCAAGGCCTGCAAGACCGAGTGCCCGGCCGGCGTGGACATGGCCGCCCTCAAGGCGGAGTGGCTCGCCGAGGTCCGGGCGCGGCATGGGATGCCGGTGCTGCCGCTGGCCGTCGCGCACTTCCGGCGGTTGGCCGCCGTCGCGGCGCCGTTCGCCCCCCTCGTGAACAGGATCGCGCGTACCCCGGCCGCGCGCGCCGTGGCGGACCGCGCCGGGGTCGCACACCGGCGGCCGCTGCCCGGGTTCGTGCGGCGTCCGCTGACGCGCCGCCTGGGCGCGCCGTCAGCGGCCGCCGCGTCCCCGGGCGGGGACGCGGTCCTGTTCGCCGACTGCTTCATCCAGTACCAGGAGCCGGGGATAGGCGAGGCCTTGGGCCGCCTCCTCGCGGCGGCCGGAGTGCGCCTGTGTGTGGTGGACGCGGGCTGCTGTGGGCGCACGGCGCTCTCCGCCGGGCACGTCGGGAAGGCGCGCGCCGACGCGGCGCGCGCCCTGGAGAAGCTGCATCCGTGGGCGTGCGCCGGCGTCGAGATCCTCTTCGTGGAACCGTCCTGCCTGTCAATGGTGCGCGACGACTGGCCGCGCCTGCTGCCCGGCGACCCTCGGCTCGACGCGCTGGCGGCGGCGAGCCGGCCCGGGCTCGCGCTCGTGGCCGACCTCGCGCAGGAGGGTCGCGTGCGCTTCCGCGCCGGAGGCCGGGCGCTCCTGCACAGTCACTGCCACGAGAAGGCGCTCGGCTTCGCCGGGGCCACACGGGCGGCGCTCGCGGCCGTGCCCGATCTCGAGGTCGACGACCCCGACGCGGGCTGCTGCGGCATGTCCGGCGTGTTCGGCTACGAAGCCGACCACTACGAACTCAGCGTGGCGATGGCCGAGCGGGCGCTGCTCCCGGCCGTGCGTGCGGCTCCGCCCGACACGACCGTCCTCGCCACGGGGACCTCCTGCCGCACGCAGATCGGCGACCTCGCGCGGCGGGCCGCCGTGCACCCGCTCGAGTTCCTCGCGCAGCGGCTGGCGCCCTGACCGGCGAGCCGCTCGGCCGTCCGCGGCGGACCGGGCTGCGACGCCCGGGCCTGCCCGTGCATGCGGGCGTGTACGATATGCTGGCATGGACTGGGTGATCCTGATCGCCGGCGTGGCGGGGCTGCTGGTCGCCGGCTACGGCTTGGTGGCCCTGACGGTGCACGCGCTACGGGCCCGGCGCTACGGCGACATCGCGCTGGGATCGGCCGTCGCCGTCGCGGTGGTGCTGCTGCTCATCGCCTTCGGCGACCGTCTCATCCGGTAGACCGTCCCCGCGGCGTCGACGGCGACCGCGCGCCGCGGGGCGGTGCGGGCGCACTAAGGTTCCATGCCGCGGTTGCCGATACTGCCAACGCCGGTTGGAGGGAGGCGGCGAAGATGACCGAATCCCGCACTCACGGGGCGTCGACGGCGTCCGGCGAGACGCGACCACCCGTCCTCCGGCGGTGCGATCCTGCATCGCGGCCCCCGACCCCGGCAGGAGAGTGAGCGAGATGGCCAAGCGGATCCTCGTGGTCGACGACGAGCCGGACATCCGGCGGCTCGTCGCCGAAGCGCTCCAGTCTAACGGCTACGACGTGCGGACGGCGGCCAACGGCGGCGAGGCGGTGCGCACCGGGGCGCTGTTCCTCCCCGACCTCGTCCTCCTCGACATCATGATGCCGGACATGGACGGCTTCACCGTGTACGAGAAGCTGCGCGAGAAGCCGTGCGAGCTGCGCTCACCGATCATCTTCCTCACCGCGCGGCGGGAGATCAGCGACAAGCTCCTGGGGTTCGAGAAGGGCGCCGCCGACTACATCACCAAGCCCTTCCACATCAAGGAGCTCCTGGCCCGGGTCAGAGTGCATCTCGGCGAGCTGGGGCCGCCCAAAGGCGACATCCCCAATCCGATGACGGACCGCGAGCTCGAGGTGCTCGGCCTGCTGGCGAGCGGCAAGACCTACAAGCAGGTGGCGCGGGCCCTCGACCTCAGCCAGAGCACGGTGCGCAACCACCTGCACAACGTGTACCACAAGCTCAACGTGGTCGACCGTGCGCAGGCCGTCATCGTGAGCCGCGAGAACGGCTGGATCTGACCGCCCCCGGGTGGGGGCATGCTCCGGTCAGGAGGCCGGGAAGGGCATGTCGGGCAGCGACCACACCGGCTGCTGGGCGCGGCGGTCGCGCCCGCGGCGACGCTCCGTGAACGGACCCGCCCCGCTGCCCCACCGAGGACGCCGACGCTCGCCGACGCGGCGATCCACGACCACGCGCACGTCGTCGCGGCCCGCGAACTCCTCGGCGAGCCGCTCGTAAAAGAAGCCCTCGAGCTGGCGCGGGATCACGATCAACCTCGGCGGGGCGCTCTGCGTCGTCCCGGGCATGCCGACCTCCTCCGACGACCTCACCATACCACTTCGACCCTCGAGTCATTCGCCGTTCCGGGATCCTTCTCCTTGCCCGAGCCTGCGGCGCGCCCCACTGGCGTAGTCAGCCTGGGCGACGCGCGGGCGTCGGCGCGCCGGCGTCGGGCGCCGTGGTCTGCGCGTCACCCGGCCCGTGGCCCGGGCCGCTCCCGTGGGGCGCGGGTCCGCCGGCGCGGCTGCGCAGCAACAGGGCGCAGAGCCCGCCGGCGACGGCCAGCGCCACGGCCCAGACGAAGGTGCTCGCCATGGCGTCGGTGAACCAGCCCATGAAGAGCGCCCTCATCATCTGCACGGCCGTGGCCGGCATGCCCGGACCCGGCTCGGGGATGTCGAGCTGCACCGAGCCGCCGGCCGCTGCGGCGACGATCCGCTCCTTGAGCGCCGGAGGGATCTGGCTCGAGGCGCGCACGCCCTCGGTGACGGCGGCCGTGACGCGGTTCTGCAGCACGGCTCCGAGGATGGCGATGCCCATGAGGCTGCCGACCTGCCGCATGGTGGAGAGGACGCCGGAGGCGTTGCCCACACGCTCCCTGGGCGCGGTGGCCATCACCGCGGAGGTCACGGGAGCCACGGCGAGCCCGATGCCGATGCCCGAGATCGCGAACGGCACGACCAGGTCGGCCGGCGACGTGTCGGGCGAGATCTTCCCGATCCCCGGCAGCAGGCCGGCCATCCAGGCCAGCCCGGCGGCGAGCACGAACATGCCGCCGGCGACGATCCACTTGCTCCCCAGGCGGTCCGACAGCACGCCGGCGAGCGGAGCCGCGAAGATGATGACCGCCGACATCGGCGCCATCACGAACCCGGCCTTGACCGCGCTGTAGCCGAGCACCGACTGCAGGAAGATGGGGATGATGAAGAAGGCGCCCATCATCGCGGCGCTCAGCAGCAGGCCGGTCGCGTTGCCGGCGGCGAAGTCGAGGGCGCGGAACAGCGAGAAGTCGATCAGCGGCTGTCGCACGCGATGCTCGCGGCGGAAGAAGAGCGCGAAGGCCGCTGCGGCCGCGGCGAAGAGCCCGAGGATCGTGCCGGAGAGCCAGCCGTAGCTCTGGCCCTCGATGAGCGCGAACGTGAGGCAGAAGAGCGAGGCCGTGATCAGCGCCACACCGGGCAGGTCGAGCGACTCCACGGCGGCGGGGTCCTTGCTCTCGGGGACGATGCGCAGGGCGAGGACCACGCCCAGGATCCCGATCGGGATGTTGACGAGGAAGATCCAGCGCCAGCTCTCCCCGGCGCCGGGCCAGGTGGCGTACTGGACGATGACGCCTCCCAGCGTGGGGCCGATGGCGGTCGCCAGTCCCGAGACGCCGCCCCAGATGCCCATGGCGGCGCCGCGCCTGCCGGGCGGGAACATCTCGGCGATGATGCTCAGGGTGGCGGGCATCATCGCCGAGCCGCCCACACCCTGGAGGGCGCGAAAGGCGATCAGCGGGTAGATGCCGGGCGCCAGGCCGCAGGCGGCGGAGCCGAGGGTGAACAACAGCATCCCGCTCACGAACAACCGGCGTCGGCCCCAGAGGTCGCCGAAGCGGCCGAAGGTGACGAGCAGGACGGCGAAGCCCAGGATGTAGGCGTTCATGACCCACTGGATGTTGCTGAAAGCGGTGTCGTAGTACTCGCGGATGTGCGGGATCGCGATGTTCACGATCGTGCCGTCGAGCAGGATCATGAACAGGCCGAGGCAGAGCACGGCGAGCGCAGCCCACGGGTTGCGGCCCGGACCGGCCGGACTGGTGTCGGGCGGGTCCGCGGGATGGAGGGCGGTCATGTGCTGCTGCGTCCTTTCAGTCGCCGTGTGAGATCGCCGAGGAACGCGACCAGGGTGCGCGGGTCGATGTCCGGGTAGTGGGCGAAGACTCCCTCGATCCGCCGCTGCCAGATGTCGTGCATGGCCTCGGCGTGACGCTCGGCCTCCCCGGCGAGAGAGATGCGGACGACGCGCCGGTCGCGGGCGTCGGTCTCCCGGCGGGCGACGCCGCTCGCGACGAGGCGCGCGGCCAGCTCGCTGGCGGCCGCCGGCGAGATCCGCAGGCCGGCGGCGAACTCGCCCATCGTCACGCCACGGTGGTGGGAGAGGTACACGACGGCCTCGAGCTGGCGGCCCGTCAGCCCGCCGTGAGCGGGCGGCCGCTCGCCTCTGCC
>JAAYBE010000319.1 GCA_012719015.1 Actinomycetota bacterium | reverse complement strand
TCGAGCCGCCGTGCGAAGGACGCCCGGTCGCCGATCCCCTTGGCATCGTCGACCACGTCCAGCTGGACGCCGACCTCGGTGAGGACCCGCGCGACCGGCGCGAAATGACCCACCATCGAGACGCGCGTACCGCGGACGATGCCGAGCTCCCGGATGAGCGCGCCGGCAGGACCGTCGTCCGGCGGCAGCCCTAGCGCCCGCGCGTGGTTGACCGCGTTGGCGGTCGCCAGGCCCACGGACCGCTCCAGCCCGTCGTCCGAGAGGAGCAGGTCGAGCAACCCGGCGGCCGGCGCCCCTTCGGCCTCCTCCAGACCGGTCAGATGCGAGCATCCCGCCCCCCGGCCCCTCCAGGTGTACGCGAGCCCCGATCCGCCGTCTTCGAGCGACACCGCCGTGTAGCCCAATCCCACGACCAGCTGGTCGACGCGGGTCTCCGCGGCCCGCTCCCGCAGCGCTGCGTGCACCCGCTCGATGAGCGGCATCTCCGCGTGGTTCACTTGTCCTCCAGCGCCAGTTCCGCCTCGAGCATGCGCCCGGTCGCCAGGGCCTCGGTGATCAGGACCATGCCGTGGTCGACACAAGCGGGCAGCTTCACGGGGAAGCCGGCGACGAGGTACGTGAGCGTGACGGAACGCGCCTCGAGGGGGTGGTCGCCGAGCGCGCAGCGCCAGACGCGGCCGTCGTCGTGTTCCCACTCCTCCGCCGGCGGCCAGGGCGGCGGCTTGACCTGCATCCTATGACCGTACGCGGTGTACACCCTGTAGTCGCCGTCCTCGAGCTCGTATTCGACCCAGTAGGTGACGGAGCCGATCGGCAACGTCGCCAGCCGGCGGCCGGTGTCCGGCTCCTCGAACCGGCGCCCCGTCTCCTCGCCGTGAGTGATGACCGCGAGGGCCTCCTCAGGACGGACGAAGCGGCGCTCGAGGAGGTCCTGCACCTCAGGGGACATGCGCAGCGCCGCCTGTGCGTCGCCGGGCGGCGCGGCCTCCCCCCAGACGTCGACGAGCAGCCGTCGTTTGAGCGCCGCACGCTGTCCGGCGCGCTGCGTGAGCCCCGGGCCGCGTCGTCGTGCCCGCGCGTCGAAGTCGTCGCCGAACAGCAGGTCGAGCATGTGCACGGTCGGCTTGCCCCGGGCGGCGTATCGGTCGCGGCACATGGCGCAGTAGGCGACATAGTCGGCCTCGCTCTCCCGGACACGACGCTCGGCCACCACGTCGCCGAGCCCTGGATTCGCGTAGAGCATTAGGCCGCCGAACCCGCAGCACTCGGTGCGCTCGCGGCCGTACGCGAGCTCCTCGACCTCGTAGTCACAGGTTGCGAGCAGCTCACGGACCGCCGCCTGCACGGAGGCCTGGTAGCGCGCCGTACAGGCGTCGTGCACGGCGACCCGGCGGCCGCCGCCCGATCCCGCGGCGCCCTCGGGCGGCCCCACTTCACGGAGCACCTCCCAGAGCGAGACGGTCTCGACCCCGGGGAGACGCGCCGCGAAGACCGTCTCGCAGGTCGGGCACGCGAGGACGACCTTGCGTGCGCCCAGGTCGTCGAGCCTCTCCCGGAGGCCGGTCAGGGTCTCCTCGTAGACCTCGGAACGACCGGCCCAGTCCGCCGGCGCGCCGCAGCAATACAACAGCAGGCCCGTGGCCGGCGCGTACCGCTCACGGAGGTGCGAGTACACGCGCTCCAGATGCTCCGGGTCCGAGGCGGCCAGCTGACAACCCGGGAAGAAGACGACGTCGCTGGTGTCCGTCCCCGGTGCGTGGCGGGCGAGCGCGAAGTCGTCGCCGGTCGCCAGCGCAAGGTCCTCGAGCGCGAACCCGAAAGCGGACGCCGGCATGCGGTCCTGACGGACCATCTCCCGGCGGGCGTCGTGCGTCACCTCCGCCCAGTCGAGATCGGTGGGACACACCTCGTAACACAACCGGCACAGGCTGCACGAGTCGATCATCTTGTTGGCGGAGCGCGTCCCCCGGCCCCTGGTGACGGCGAGGTTGTTGTACACGTGACGGACGTATCTGCCGGGGTAGGACCCGAACTCCTCGAGGTAGGCGCAGGCCTTGACGCAGCGCAGGCACTCGCACTGCAGACAGCGCGCCGCCTCCGCGACGGCCTCGTCGACCGAGAAGCCCGCCGCCGGATCGGCCGCGGTCACCGGAGCCTCGGCGACGACGTCCTCGAGATCGACCACCAGCCTCGTCTGGTAGCCCCCGCGATCCTCGCGCGAGGCGGCGAGCGAGACCCCCTGCATCCGCCGGTCGATGGAGAGCGCGGCCCGGCGCCCGTCGGCGATCGAGGTGACCGGGGACCAGGGCTCCCCGGGGCGCAGCACCCCGCCGCCGGCGAAGACGCCGTCGACGCTGGTCTCCAGCGTGACCGGGTCGACCACGACCGCGCCACGCTGGTCGACCCTGCACCCGAACGGCGCGCCGGCGCCCGTCTGCGCCGGGCCCACGGCGAGGAGGACTGCGGCCGCATCCGGGACGAAGGCGGCGACGGCGTCGACCGCTCGAGGGACGTCGAGCGCCACCGTCGTCCCGGTGACGATCTCGGCGCCGGCCTCGACCACGCGCGCCACGTCGGCGGCGAGGTCCGCCGCCGCCAGGATCTCCGCGCCGACGTCACACGCCTGACCCCCGGCCGCCTCCCGCGCCTCCAGCACGGTGACCGAGTATCCCTTGCGCGCGAGCTCGTACGCCGCGCTCAGGCCGCACATGCCGGCGCCGACCACGGCCACGCGCCCCGGCTTCCGGCGCCGCATCACGGCTCCCTGCGCCCGCTCTCCGCCGTAGCGGAGCGTGGCGCGCTCGAGCTCGCGGATGCGGATGGCGCCCCCGACCTCGCCGCGCACGCACGCCGCCTGGCAGGGCGCGTCGCAACACGCGGCGATCACGTGGGGGAAGGGCACCGCCCTGGTGAACTCACCCCGCGCCGCGTCCCAGTCGCCCTGCGCGGCCACCGCCAGCATCGGCTTGACGGCGACGTGCACGGGGCACGCCGCCTCGCAGGCCGGCGGCTCGTTCTGGATGCACTGCTCCTCGAGTCGCTGCAGTCGCTCGCGGTCCATCGTCCGTCCTCGAAGCGACCCCGGCCGGCGCCGCCCCCGCCCGAGGGCGGCGCCGGCCGGGCCTCCGTTCCGGGCCGCCTCCCGGCGGCCTCCGCAGTCTACCCTGCTTCGCTCAGAAGGCGTGGATGTCGCGGTCCTTCATCGCCGCGAGGACCTTCTCCGGCAACGCCGGCAGGTGCCGCACGCGCGCGCCGCAGGCGTCGTCGATGGCATTGACGATCGCGGCGTGCGGCGCGGTCAGGGGCGCCTCTCCGCATCCCGAAGCGCCGTAAGGGCCTGCCGGCCGCGGCGTCTCCTTGTACATGACCGTGAGGTTGTCGGTGACGTCCTTGGGATACGGGATCCCGCAGGCCCTCATGGACTTGTGCTTGGCGAGATCGTCGAAGTCCTCGCGAAGAGCGAGCCCGATCCCCTGGGCGAGACCGCCCCACATCTGTCCGTCGACGTTGAGGCGGCTGTTGATGACGCCGACGTCGGTGCTGATCAGCAGATGGTCGACAGACGTCTCACCGGTGGCCACGGTGACCGAGACCTCGGCGAGGAACACGGCGTACAGGTAGTTCTCGTTGGGCTTGCCCTGGCCGGTGTGGGGATCGATGACGTCGCACGTCTCCGCCGTGTAGCTGCCTTCGTAGCGGAGATCCAGACCCTCGGCGACCATCTCGTCGTACGTGCGGTACGTGCCGTCGCCCTTGCTCATGCCCTCGATCAGCTTCTCGCAGGCGTCCTTGATCGCGTGACCCACCATGACCTGGCTACGGCTGCCGCCGGCGCCGCCGCTGTCGGGAGCGGTCCCCGTGTCGTTGAGCTCGAGGCTGATCTGCTCCATCGGGACGCCCAGTGGGCGCAGCGCCTCGTGCGCCGTGCCCAGCGTGCCGCCGTCCGACCCCTGGCCGTGGTCCTCCCAGGTGTTGTAGATGCGCACGCCGCCGTCCGGGCGCAGCTCGGCGGAGGCGTTGGCGACGTCCTGACCGTCGGCCTGCGACGTGTAGATGCCGAGGGAGATGCCGATGCCCTTCTTGACCTCGTCCGTGGACTCCTCGGCGCAGCGCGTCTTCGC
>JAAYBE010000318.1 GCA_012719015.1 Actinomycetota bacterium | reverse complement strand
TTCACATGGACCACCGTCCCCGGCTGCTGACCGGTCCCGGTCCTCGAGCGGTAGTCGGCCAGCAACCCCACGGCCGAGAGCTCCCGCTCCGCCAGCGAGGACGGCATGCCGTAGACGTTCGGCACCTGGACCTCGGAGGCGCTGGGGCTCGGGGTCGGCGTCGGCGTCGGCGGCGGACCGGTGGAGACGACGATGTTCACCGACGAGCCCTTCTCGACCTGCTGTCCGGCGGGCGGATCCTGACGGATCACCAGGCCCGCCGGCACGGTGGCGCTCTGCTCCGGGATCACGGACCCGAGCTCGAGCCCGGCGGCGCTCAAGGCGGCCTGGGCCTCGGCCTGAGACTTGCCGCCGAGGTCCGGCACCTCGGTCTGGCGCCTGCCGCGGCTGACCCAGTACGAGACCGTGTCCCCGCGGTTCGGCTGCTCACCGGGCGCCGGGTCCTGTTTGTAGACCTGACCCTCGCCCACCTTGTCCGACCTGCCGGTATGACGGTCGCCCTGGAGATCGTTCCGGGCCAGCCACTCGTCGACCGCCGTGGCCGTCCAGCCCGTGAAGTCCGGCAGCGCCTCGGCCTTCTGGCTGCCCTTGCTCACCCAGATGTCGACCGTGGCGCCCTCACGCAGCTTGGTCCCACCGACGGGAGCCTGACGGCTCACATAGCCCTCCTTCACGCGCTCGGAGAACTCCCGTCGCACCGCCACCTTGAAACCCTCCCGCTCGAGCGTCTTGACCGCAGCCGCACGGCTGAGGTTGACGACGGACGGCACCTCCACCTTGCTGCCGCTCATCGTCCACCACAACGCCACCGCCACTGAGGCGATGATCGCCAGCAGCAGGACGACGAGGACCAGCGGCCAGCGGGACTTCTTGCGCGCCGGCCGTGCAGGCCCGCCGAGCACCGAGGTGGCCTCGGTCGGCATGCCCGCCGCGGTCATGACCCGCGTGCGCTCGTCCCCGGCGTCGAAGGCGGCCGCCTGTACGGGGCCGCCCTGCCGTGCGGCGCGCAGGTCGCGCGCGAACTCGGCCGCGGACTGGTACCTGAGGAGGGGATCCTTGGCCATCGCTTTGAGCACGATCTGGTTCAGGGTGTGAGGCATGCCCGGCACGAGGTCGGCGGGCTCACGCGCCACCTCGTTCACGTGTTTGAGCGCCACCGTGACGGCGCTGTCGCCCTTGAACGGCACGGTGCCGGTCAGCATCTCGTACAGGACCACGCCGACCGAATACAGGTCGGAGCGCTCGTCGACCGGCTGACCCTTGGCCTGCTCAGGGGCCAGGTACTGGGCCGTCCCCAGGATGGAGCCGGCCTGCGTCATCCCGGAGTCGCCGGCGCGGGCGATGCCGAAGTCCATGACCTTCGCGGCTCCGGAGCGGTCGATCATCACGTTCTGCGGTTTGATGTCACGATGCACGATGCCGCTGCGGTGGGCGAAGTCGACTGCCGCGAGGAGCTGCAGGGCGAAGTCGACCGCCTCGTTGCCGCTCAGGCGGCCGCGCCGGCGGATGAGGTCCTTGAGCGTCTCGCCCTCCACGTACTCCATGACGATGTAGTACGTGCCGTCCACCTCGCCCCAGTCGTAGATGCTGACGAGGTTCTGCTGGTTGAGCCCGGCGGCGGCCTTGGCCTCCCGCCGGAACCGCTCGACGAACGTCGGGTCGTTCAGGTAGCGCTGGAGCAGGACCTTGATCGCGACCTGGCGGCCGAGGGTCGAATCCTCGCACAGGTACACGTCGGCCATGCCGCCGCCGCCCAGCTTGCGCACCACGCGGTAGCGTCCGCCGACCACCTGTCCTGGCTGGAACACGTCGCTCACATCCGTCCGCCTCTCTGCTTCATCTGCTGCTTACGACCACAGACCCTTCGAACCTGCCCGCTACGGCAGGTCGGTCTGCGTCAGGGCCGCCTTGAGCACCGC
>JAAYBE010000317.1 GCA_012719015.1 Actinomycetota bacterium | reverse complement strand
TTCCAGTCGTCGGGGACGACCGCCTCCAGGGCGTCGTCGAGGGTCACGATGCCGAGCAGCCGCCGCTCCTCGTCCACCACCGGGAGCGCGAGCAGGTCGTACTTCGTCATGATGCGGCCGACCTCGTCCTCGTCTACATCAGCCGTGACCTCCACGACGTCGTCCTCCATGATCGCCGCCATCTCGTCGTCAGGCGAGGCCAGGACGAGGTCGCGCAGGCTCACCACCCCGACGAGTCGCTCTTCGCGGTCGACGATGTAGAGGTACGTCATCATGTGCTGCTCGGGACGCTCGCGACGGATCCAGTCGATCGCCCTCCCCGCCTTCGCCCCCTGCGGGAGCATGACGAAATCGGTCGTCATGAGCGACCCCGCCGTGTGCTCGGGGTGGCTGGCGAGCAGGCGCAGGTCCTGCTCGCGTTCGTCGGGGAGCAGCGCGAGGAGCTCCTGGGCCAGCTCGTCAGGCAGGTCGCCCAGCATGTCGGCCGCCTCGTCCGACTCGATCTTCTCCAGCACCATGGCGGCACGCGGCACGGGCATCTCCTGCAGCGCCGCGCTGCGCAGGTCCTCCTCCATCTGCTGCAGCGTGTCGGCGGCGAGGTCGGCGTTGAGCGCCGCCAGCACCGCGGCACGCTCGCGGGTCCCCACCTGACTGATGATCTCGGCGATGTCGGCCGGGTGCAGCTCGGCCAGCTCCGCGAACGCCTCGACGAAGTTGAGGCGGGAGAGGCGCAGGGCGATGAGGTTGACGTCAGCCCACGGCACGAAGTCGCCGGTCTTCTTCGGCAGACGGCGCGAGAGGAACCCGAGGCCGAAGCGCCGCGCCAGAGCGGCGGAGCTGGCGTCGACGCCGGCGACCACCAGATGATCCTCCTCGGGCGCGAGGAGCACGTCCTGGACGCGGACGAAGGTACGGCGACGCATGTCGAGCACCTGGTTGTCGAGCAGGGCGTCGACCAGGGAGAGCTCGTCGGAGCGCAGGGACGCGGCCTCGACGGCCGGCGCCGGGACGCGGAGGAGCAGACGCTCGCCGTCGACGTCGATCTCCGCGACCTGGGCCCACGAGGCGGCCAGCTGCCCCTCCCCGGCGTCGATGAAGAAGGCGGTCACCACCGGCCGGTCGGCCGCCGTACGCGCCACCACGTCGACCAACTCGCCGACCGTCGCTCCGGCCACATCGAGCACCTTCATGCCGTCGAGCTCGGAGAGCGCCAGCGCGCCCGGGATCTCGTCCATGCGGGGAAGCACGTCCTTTGGCCGCGTTCTGCCCGGCGAGGATAGCCAGCCCGGGCGTCGCCCGTCAAACACGGATCCGTCCACCCTCTCCCGGGGGCGGCTGCGGAGTCGGAGTGAGATATGCTCTCGCGGTCAACCCCACCCGACCCCGAAGGAGGACGAGGTCTTCATGCAAACGGCAGATGCCGGTTCGAGCGGGGCGCTCGAACGGTTCTTCAAGTTCCGCCAGTGGGACACGTCGATCAAACGCGACACGCTCGCCGGGCTCACGACCTTCATGGTCATGGCCTACATCATCTTCGTGAACCCCAACATCCTGAATCTGGGCGGCGATCCCGCGGGTCTTCCGTTCGCCGCCGTCCTCACCTCGACGTGTCTCGTCGCCGGCATCATGACCATCCTCATGGGGCTGGTCACCAACCGCGCCTACGCCATCGCCCCGGGCATGGGGCTCAACGCCGTGGTGGCGTTCAGTCTGGTCCTTGGGCACGGGCTCACGATGGCCAGCGCCATGGGCCTCATCGTGCTCGAGGGCGTCGCCATCACCATCCTCGTCGTCACCGGTTTCCGTGAGGCCATCTTCCGGGCCATCCCGGTCGAGCTGAAGAAGGCGATCGTGATCGGGATCGGGTTCTTCATCCTCTTCGTGGGCCTGGTCAACGGCGGCCTCATCCAGGCCGGCGGCGGCACCCCCGTGGCCCTCGTGGACCTCGGCGACACGCCCATGGTGCCGCTGGCCGTCACGGTGTTCGGCATCGGCATCACGATCGTCATGCTGGCGCTGCGCTGGCGGGCGGCGATCCTGCTGGGGATCGTCTTCGCGACCGTCTTCGCCATCATCATGAACTACGCCTGGGGCCAGGACGCCGGCTTCCTGCCGGGACAGGCGGTCATCCCCACGGACATCGTCGCCACGCCCGACTTCAGCCTGATCGGGGCCTTCGACTTCGGCGCCTTCGGCAAGCTCGGCGTCACCGCCGCCGTCCTGTGGATCTTCAGCCTCATGCTGAGCGACTTCTTCGACACCATGGGCACGCTGGTGGGCGTCGGCGGGCAGGCCGGCTACCTCGACGAGAAAGGCGACCTGCCGCAGGTCAACCGCCCGCTGCTGGTCGACTCCGTCGCCGCCCTGGCCGGCGGCGCCGTGAGCGCTTCCTCGGCGACCACGTACATCGAGTCCGGCGCCGGCGTCGCCCAGGGCGGCCGTACCGGCTGGGTGGCGGTCGTCGTCGGCGTCCTGTTCCTCGTGGCGATGTTCTTCTCGCCCATCTTCGGCGTCGTCCCGGGCCAGGCGACCGCCGCCGCCCTCGTCATCGTCGGCTACCTGATGATGGCGACGCTGACCAAGGCGGAGAGCGAAGCTTCCCACGAGGAGGCCGAGCCCAAGGCCGGCATCGACTTCGGCAATCTCGCCTTCGGCCTGCCGGCGGTGCTGATCATCACGATCATGCCGCTCACCTACAGCATCACCAACGGGATCGGCGCGGGCTTCATCGCCTACACCCTGATCCGCGTGGTGCAGGGCAGGGCGCGCGAGGTGAGCTGGATGCTCTGGGCCGCCTCGATCGCCTTCGTCATCTACTTCGTCTTCCCGTGGATCCAGGGGCAGGGCTGGGCCTGAGCCGGGATTGAACGACCCGCAGCCGGTCGTGGAAGGGGGCGGGCCGCCGGTCGGCGGCCCGCCCCCTTCGTCCGTTCCCCGTCCGCGCACGATCGCGGGCGGACGGAGCACGCCCGAGGTCAGGCGGCGATGAAGAGCACCACCGTGGAACCCCTCGAGACCACGGTCCCCGCATCCGGCTTCACATGGACCACCGTCCCCGGCTGCTGACCGGTCCCGGTCCTCGAGCGGTAGTCGGCCAGCAACCCCACGGCCGAGAGCTCCCGCTCCGCCAGCGAGGACGGCATGCCGTAGACGTTCGGCACCT
>JAAYBE010000042.1 GCA_012719015.1 Actinomycetota bacterium | reverse complement strand
CGCTCAGCCCTGGCCACGTTGCACGACGGCGACGTCGCCGTGACCCTCCTCTTCGAGTTCAACGAGGCCGGGCTCATCGAGACCGTCCGCGCGGAGTCCCGCGGGAGACGCGTGGGCGACGAGATCGTCCCGACGCCCTGGCAAGGCCGCTTCTGGGACTACCACGAGCGGGCCGGAATGCGGGTGCCGCTCGAGGGCGAGGTGGCCTGGGTCCTGCCCCAGGGGACGAGGCCGTACTGGCGAGGACGCATCACCGAGATCTCTTACGAACTCGCGCGATGACCGCGTGTGCATCACATCCGCCTCTCCCCGGCCGTCGCCCCCGATGACGCCGCCCGGGGGACTCCCGCCGGCGGCGCCGGGTCTGCGCAAGCTCAAGGACCGGGTAGTCCCCGATCCGCCGGAGATGGACCCGGACGAGCGCGGCCGCACTCCAGGCTTCGTGCTCGTGCTCCTCGCCGTCGCCGCGCTCGTCATGGGTACGACGCTGACGGTCAACGCGGTCGCAGACCCCTACGGCACGCTCGGCACGCACCTCTTCCCCACGGTCGTCACCTCGGACCGCACTGTGAAGGCGGACAGGATCGAGCAGCTCACGGCGCCTCCGCAGCTCGTGGTGCTCGGGACCTCACGCGCGATGCGCTATGAGCCCGCCTATCTCGAGGCGAAGACCAGCCTCAGGACCTTCAACGCCGGCGTCAACGGTATCGGCGGCACGGCGGACGCCTGGGCCATGAGCCGGTTCATCCACGAGACCTGGCCGCAGTCCGCCCCCGAGTATCTCTGGCTCCTCGACGTGGAATCCTTCGTTCCCTTCGAGATCGGCGCACGCACGACCGCGGAGCCCCGGCTCGCCCGTTTCATCGCGCACGGAAGTCTCGCCGAGGGACCAGGCGGATTCGTCCGCGCACTGTGGCGCGCCCGAGAGGTCCTTCTCTCCCTCGACACGGCCTATGACTCGGCGCGCGTGCTGCTGCGCCGCGACGAAGCGGCCGTCAGGGAGAGCAGATACCGGCGCCGGATCCTCGCCGACGGGGTCCTGACGCCGCGCGCCTGGAGCGCGGCGGAGTGGAGGCGCCGCTGGCCGCAATCCGTGGCGCGGTACAGCGCACTCCACGACGGCATCTACGAGAGCCTCGATGCGACGGCCCAGGGCTACTTCGAAAGGACCCTCGCGTTCATGAACGAGCAGAGGAGAGTCCCTGTCGTAGTGCTGACGCCGATCTCCCCGGACCTGCACAGGATCCTTGCCCCGCTGGGCTGGGACGACCGGCACGAGGAGGTCCTGACGTACCTTCGCTCCCTGCAGGGCCGGTACGACTTCGTGATCCTCGACATGACCGACCCGCGCGTGTTCGGCTTCGACCGCCACGAGTGGTACGACGGTGTGCACATGACCACCGTCAACACGCGCCGGGCAGTCGACTACATCATCCGCCAGACCGGCGGATGGCCGCCGGCGCAACCGCCCGGGGACGGCCGGTAGGCCCCGCGGCGTGCTCCTCAACAGCCATAGCTTCCTGCTGGTCTTCCTGCCGGTCGTCGTCGCCCTCTACTGGCTGACACCGCACGGCCGCCCACGGCTGGTGCTGCTCGTGGGCGCCTCGCTCTTCTTCTACGGGCTGTGGGACTGGCGCTACGTCCCTCTGCTCTTGACCACGACGCTCGTCGACTGGGTGGCCGGGCGTCTGCTCGCGGGTTCGACGGCGGAGGGCGCGAGCCGCCGCCGCAAGCTGGTTCTGGCGGCGG
>JAAYBE010000316.1 GCA_012719015.1 Actinomycetota bacterium | reverse complement strand
CGCCCCGCCGAGGTGAGGAAGTTGTGGATCTCGCCGGCCACCGCGGAGGCCTCGGTGTTGACCTCGATGAGCGCCTTCGGGCCGGCGGCGGAGCCGCAGACGAAGATGCCCTCGCCGCTGGTCTCGGTGGCGCGGTTCTTGCGGTCGAGGATGTCGACGAAGCCGTCGCCGTCGCGCTCGATGCCCAGGGCCTGGGTGAGGTCGCCGAGCCCCTCGGCCGGCACCATGCCCGTGCTCAGGACGACGAGGTCCGGCCGCAGCACGCGCTTGCGGGCCGCGGTCACGTCCTCGACCTCGATCACCGGCCGCCCGGCGGCGTCGGTCTGCACCTCCGGCGGCGTGCCGCGCAGGAACTCCACGCCGGCGCGGCGCGCCTCGAGGAACCAGTTCTCGTAGCCCACGCCGGCGGTGCGCATCTCGAGGTAGCAGATCACGACCCTCATCGCCGGGAACAGCGCCTTCAGCCGGATGGCGTGCTTGAGCGCGATCATGCAGCAGAGCCGCGAACAATGCGGCAGGTGCCGTCGGTCGCGCGAGCCCGCGCACTGGATCATCACCAGCTCCTCGACCGGCATGCGGCCGAGCGCCGCCTGCGCCGCCCAGTCGTCGAGCATCTCGGCGAGCTCCACCTGGGTGACGACCGTCTCGCCGTCGTAGCCCAGGTAGTCGTAGTACCTGCGCGGCGCCGGCTCGCAGCCGGTCGCGGTGAGGATCGCGCCGGCGTTCACCACCGTGCGGCGCGGCGATTGGGTGAAGTCGATCGCCTCGACCGGGCACTCCTCGGCGCATCTGCCGCAGAACGTGCAGGTCTCGAGGTCCACGGTGCGCACCACCCGCCCGTCGTAGAACTCGCTGAAGATGGCCTTCCTGCCGGGCTCCGACGACCGGACCTCGCAGACCGTCTCGCAGGTGCCGCAGTTGATGCACGCGTCGGTGACGATGTTGGGCAGCGTGCGGATGCCGACCTGGAAGTCGCCGGGGTGGCCGGCGACCGACTCGACGGTGGAGCGCCGGTGGATGCTCAGGCCGGGGTGGTCGAGGGCCAGGTTGCGATGGAAGCACTTGCGCGTGCCGGGCTGCGCGTCCGTCGTGGGCAGACACTGACCGCAGTCGTTGGTGGGGAAGACCGTGCCGATGCGCGCCGCGCGGCCGCCGAGGAAGGCGCGCCGCTCGACCAGCTCGACGTGATGGCCCATCTGGGCGAGCACGACTGCGGCCTGCGTGCCGGCCACGCCGCCGCCGATGACCACCACGGTGTCGTGGCGGTCGGCGTAGCTCATCGTGTCGGCGGGGGCGTCCGGGAACGCCACCGACGAGTCGACGATCCGCTCCGCCTTGGCGGTGACGGCCTCCACGTCGTCGCCGTGTACCCAGCTGCAGCCCTCGCGGATGTCGGCGGACTCGAGCCGCAGTCCGCGCGCGAGGAGCCTCTGGAAGCGGCGCGTGGCGAAGTCCGCCGAGCAGCCGGCGAAGACGAGGCGGCGGTCCCCTTCCGACCCCGACTCCATGAGCTCGAGCATCTGCGCCTGACCCGAGCGGCTGCACCAGTGGCTGCCGCGGACGACGTCGGCGTGGAGGCCCGCGTGCCGCTCGAGACGGTCGAAGTCGATGTTCGTGAGGGTGCCGGCGCATTCGCACAGGAGCACGAGCGGGCGGGTCATGTGTCCTGATCCCTCCCGGAGGCCTGTGCGACGTCCGTCCGCGGCGGCCGCGCCTCGACGGCGCCGGCCGGACAGCTCCGGGCGCAGGCGCCGCATCCGAGGCATATCTCGGCGTCGTGCACGATGGTGCGGTAGACGGTGACGCGCTCCGGGACCTCGATGGGCCCTTCGGGCGGGTGGCGCATGAGCACCCGGAGGGCGGCCCCGAGCTCGCCGCGGCGGCTGCCCTCCGGGGCGTCGAGGAGCTGGGCCACGTCGAACGACCCGCCGCGCCTCGAGGCGCCGCTGGGGCAGACCCTGGCGCAGGTGCCGCAGCCGACGCAGAGCTCCTCGTGGCGGACGATCTCGCAGCCGACCGCGGGGGTGCCGCGGAGGTGGCCGCCGGGGACGCGGCGGAGGATCTCGCGGCCGCGATGGGTGAGCGGCATCAGGCCACCCCCATCCCCGCGACGGCCGCGTCTGTCGTCCCGGCCGCCGGCGCGGTGTCACCCGAGCGCGGGAGGGGCGGCAGCGCGGCGATCACGCGGTCCATCTCGCGCACGGCGGCGACGAAGCGGGGCGGCTCGCCGGCGCTCATGGTGAACATCCGGCAGCGCTCGGGCTCCACGCCCACGCTCTCGAGCAGGCGCCGGACGAAGGCCACGCGGTCGACGGCGTTGAAGTTGCCCTCGCGATAGTGGCATTGCCCGAGCAGACAGCCGGCGACCATGACGCCGTCGGCGCCGTCGGCCAGCGCTCTGAGCAGGTGCAGCGGGCCCACGCGACCCGTGCACGGGACGAGGACCAGGCGCACGCTGGGCGGGAGCGCCGTGCGCGCATTGGCGCTCGTGTCGGCAGCCGCGTAGGCGCACTCGCGACAGCAGAAGGCGACGATGCGACGCTCGCCGCTCACGACGCGGTCGCCTCCGCGATCAGCTCGGCGTCGCTGAAGCCGCCGAGCTGCATCGCCCCCGTGGGGCATTCGGCGGCGCAGATGCCGCAGCCGCGGCAGATGCTGGGATCGACCACGGAGTGGGCGCCGGCCCCGGCCGTCAACCGCACGGCCCCCTGTGGGCAGGCCGTCTCGCAGACTCCGCAGGCGACGCAGAGCTCCAGGTCGCTGCTCGCCACCTGCGCCGGGGTCATCGCGAAGCCCGTGCTGAGCATGCTCATCGCACGGGCCGCGGCCGCTTTGGCCTGCGCGATCGAATCGGGGATCGACTTGGGGCCCTGCGCCGTCCCGGCGACGAACATGCCCGCGCGCTGGGTGTCCACCGGGCGCAGTTTGGGATGGAACTCACGGATGAACCCGGCGGCCCCGGTCTGTACACCCGCCACCCCGGCGATCTCGCGTGTGCCGTCGGAGGCCTCCAGACCGGCGGAGAGCACCACGAGGTCGTAGCGCTCCTCGCTCTTGGCGCCGGTCATCGTGTTCTCGAGGCGGACGGTGAGGCTTCCGTCGGCCTCCTCCTGGATCTCGCCGACCCGGCCACGTACGTAACGCACGCCCTTCTCCTGGACGCGCCGGTAGTACTCCTCGTGCGCCTTGCCCGGGGCGCGCAGGTCGGTGTAGCCGACGGTGACCTCGACGCCGGGGTCGTGCTCCTTGATCAGCGAGGCGTGCAGCGTGGCGAACAGGCAGCAGATGGCGGAGCAGTGCTCGTTGCCGCTGCCGGTGCAGTCCCGCGACCCGACGCATTGCAGCATCAACACGCGGCGGGGAGGCCTGCCGTCGGACGGGCGCAGGAGCTCGCCCTCGGTGGGCCCCGCGGCCGAGAGGAGCCGCGCCACCTGGCTCTGCGTGAGCACGTTGGCGAAGCGGCCGAACCCCAGCGGCAGCTTGCGCGCCGCGTCGAACTCTTTGTGACCGGTGGCGAGGATCACGGCACCTACGGTGATGTCCTCGACGGTCTCGGTCTGGTCCCAGTCGATCGCGGCGCTCGGGCAGACGCGTGCGCAACTGCCGCAGTCGCTGCAGACGGCGCAGTCGAGGCAGCGCGCGGCCTCGGCCATCGCCTGGTCGGCCGTGTACCCGAGGTTGACCTCGTCCCAGGTCGCGCGCCGGCTCTCCGGCTCCGCGACCGCCATCGGCGTCCTCTGCCCCCCCTCGACGGCGGCGAGCTCGGCGGCGGACGGCCGGGCCGCCTCGCCGTCCGCAGCCCACACCGGCAGGAGCCGTTCGCCGCGCAGATGGTTGTGGATCGCGGCGGCGCCGCGACGGCCCGCGGCCACCGCCTCGATGGCCGTGTAGTAGCCGGTGGCCGCCGCGTCGCCGCCGGCGAACACGCCCGGACGGGTGGTCATGAGGGTCTCACGGTCGATGCGGATCTGTCCGTGCTCGACCTCCACTCCGGTACATCCTTCGAGGAAGTCCTCCACGAGCGCCTGGCCGACGGCGAGGACGACCGCGTCCGCGGCCAGCATGAAGTCCGAGCCGTCGACCGGCAGGGGCTCGCGGCGGCCCGAGTCGTCGGGCTCGCCGAGCTCGCAGCGGAGGAGCCGGAGCCCGGTCACGTGTCCCTCCTCCCCGACGACGGCGACCGGCTGCACGAGCAGCTCGACCTTGAGTCCCTCGTCGCGGGCCTCCTGCAGCTCGGCGGCGTTGGCCGGCATCTCGACCTCGCTGCGACGGTAGACGAGGGTCACGTCCGGCTCACGGCCGGCCCCGATCTGAAGACGGATCAGGGAGCGCGCGGCGTCGAGGGCCACGTCGCCGCCGCCGATCACCACCGCCTTCTCGCCAGCGTCGGGCGTGCCGTCGAGGTTGATCTCGCGCAGCAGTTCCACGGCGTGACGGACGCCCTCCAGTTCCGCGCCCGGCAGCTCGACGGGGGCGCTCCTCTGCAGCCCCGTGGCGAGGTACACGGCGGCGTAGCCGTCGTCCCCGAGCAGGCCGTCGACGGTGAAGTCGCGGCCGGCGCGCGCTTCGAGGCGGAG
The DNA here is from genome assembly GCA_012719015.1 of Actinomycetota bacterium. GTDB lineage: Bacteria > Actinomycetota > Thermoleophilia > UBA2241 > UBA2241 > CAIXSE01. Next base: position 3,306 of record JAAYBE010000316.1, on the reverse strand, counting down.
CTCGACGCCCAGCGCCAGGATCTGGTCGATCTCCCGCTGCAGCACGTCGTGCGGGAGCCGGTAGCTGGGGATGCCGAGGCGCAGCATGCCGCCCGGCACGCTCTGCGCCTCGAACACGGTGACCCCGTACCCGAGGGCGGCGAGGTCGCGGGCGCAGGTGAGGCCGGCGGGGCCGGCGCCGACGACCGCCACGCGTTCCGCGTGGATCCGCGGCGCCGGCCGGATCTCCTGCGTGGGTCCGACGGTGTCGGCCACGAAGCGCTTGAGCGCGGCGATGGCGACCGGTTCATCGACCTCGCCGCGCGTGCAGGCGCTCTCGCAGAGGTGGGTGCAGATGCGGCCGCAGACGCTCGGGAACGGGTTGGGCTCGGCCGCCACCCGGTAGGCTTCGTCGAAGCGGCCGGCGGCCACGAGCGCCACGTATCCCTGCGCCGAGGTGCTCACGGCGCAGGCCGTCCTGCAGGGGCTGGAGCCGCGCCGGTCCACGGCGAACGTGCTCGGCACCGCGTTGGCGAACTGGCGGTGGACCGCCGTGCGTCCCGTCACGCCGAAGTCGTACTCGCTCGGCACGGTGACCGGGCAGACCTCGGCGCACTCGCCGCAGCCCACGCACGCCTCGGTCACGTAGCGCGGCTTGTGGCGCAGCCGCACGCGGAACTCGCCGGGCGGACCCGCGATCTCCTCCACCTCCGTGAGGGTGTGGATGTGCACCCTGCCCTCCAGCGCCGTGCTCGTGAGACGCGGCGCCAGGGAGCACATGGCGCAGTCCTCGGTGGGGAACGTCTTGGCGAGCCGCGCCATGTAGCCGCCCAGCGAGGGCTGGCGCTCCACCAGATGCACGTCGATGCCGCTCCCGGCGAGCTCCTCGGCGGCGGTCATGCCGGCGATGCCGCCGCCGACCACCAGCGCCGCGCGGTGCAGGAACGTCCGCCGTCGCGGCAGGTCGCTCATGTGGCGGGCGCGGGCCACGGCACCCGCCACGATCAGCCGCGCCTTCTCCTGGGCGCGCTCGGGCTCATCACGGTGTACGAAGCTGCAGCCCTCGCGGATGTTGGCGAAGGCGACCGCGTTCTCCCCCAGCCCGAGCTCGCGGCCGATGCGCTCGAAGGTGGGTCCCTGGAAGCGCGGGGAGCACGAGGCGACGACCACGTGGTCGAGGCCGCGCTCCTCCACCGCCTGCTCGATCAGGGCACGGCCCTCGGTGCCGCACATGAACTGGCTGACGCTGACCGCGACCACGCCGTCGAGGGAGCGGGCGTGGCCGGCCAGCCGCTCCATGTCCACGACGCCGCTGATGTTGCCGCCGCATTCGCAGAGGAAGACCCCGGCCCTCACGGCGCACCTCCGGCCGTCGCGGCGACCCGGCGGGCGCCGATGCGCTCGAGGAAGGGTCCGACGTCTTGGCTGTGCGTCTGGACCCCGACCACACTCTCGGGGTCGGCGCCGAGCGCCAGCGCCAGCAACTGTTGCACGTGCAGATGGATGAAGGGGAACTCCTCTCCGGCGGCGGCCGAGATGATGTCGCTGTAGCGGTCGTACTGGATGTGGCAGTTGGGGCACATGTGCACCAGCACGTCGACCTGCGCCTCACGCAGCCGGTGCAGCTTCTTCTGCGTCACGGCGACCGACAGTGACGGGTTGACGAAGCGCTGGCGGAAGCCGGCCCCGCAGTGCGTCTGCTTCTCGTTGTAGGCCCCGGTCGCGACGGCGCCGGCGGGGGCGAGCATCTCCTCCGGCACCATGAAGTCCTCGTGGTCGCCGAGCGTCTCGTCGGGGAAGACCTTGCAGTAGTGGCAGGCGGGGTGGGTCGCGACCTTGACGCCGTCGAGGCGGCGGCGGACGAGGCCCGGGATCTCGGCATGGGCGCCCCAGAGGACGTCGAGGACGTGCTTGTGCCGCACCTCGCCGGCCACCCGGTCGTCGTACTCACGTCCGATCCGGGCCAGCACCTCGTTGGTCTCCGCGCGGTACTCCGGCACGTCGAGGATGGTGTGCGCCTTCTTGTTGATCGCGTAGCAGGTGGAGCAGAGGTAGCTCATCACGGGGTGCCCGTCGTCCACGCAGACGCAGGCGTTGCGGGCGGCGATGCCCACCGTCGTCCCTATCGGGATGAGGTCGGAGTAGTATCCGAGGCCGGTGCAGCACGTCTGCGCCGGGTTGATCGTGTACTCGATCCCGAAGCGCTCGAGGAGCCACTTGGTGGACGCCTCGACGCCGGGGAACTCCGCCCCGACCAGGCAGCTGCGGAAGACGGTGACCCCTGCGTCGATACGGGGCACGTCCGGCGTGGGTGCGGATCGTCTGGTCATGGTCTCCTCGCAGTCGCCGACGACGACTGGATTATCCATAAGATGTGCTATTCCTGCAAAGAAGGATTACTTATGGAGAACCCGCGCCGGATAAGGGGCCGGGCGTGCGCCGTCCCCGAGCCGGAAAGGACGAGGGCCGGGGAGGCGGCTCCGCCTCCCCGGCCCTCGTCCGGCTGCGGCGCCCGTCGTCGGGCGCGCGCCTACCTCGGCGTCACTTCACCGTGACTTTGGCGGTGGAGGTGTAGGCGCGGTAGTACCAGTTGTCGCCGGGGTAGCGCACCACGAGGGTGAGCGTCTTGAGCGGCTTGAAGTACGGGGTGGTGAAGGCGCCCAGGCCGTTCGTGCGCACGGAGCCGACCTTGACCCATCCCTGGCCCTTGGGCTCCCACTTGGTCGGCACCTTGGCCGTTCCCTTGTGCGCGTAGAGTGTGACCGTCTTGGCCTTGCCCTTCCTGGCTCCCCAGTGGCCCTCGACCGGCACGACGCCCGTCACTCGGATCCTGGCGCCCTTCTTGACGCTGGTCTTGGACGGCTTCATGGTGCAGACCTGGTATCCGCTCTCGAGGTACAGGGGGTACTCGTCGCCTGCACCGTCCACGTGCTGGAACCCGAGATAGTAGGTGTAGCCCGGCTTGGCGGTCGCGGGGATCTTGTAGGACCGGTACTGGGTAGCCGGGCTCGTCGAGGTGTCCTTGCCGAAGCTCCTGGACGCGGTCTCCTTGGGGTCGTCGGTGTAGCCGGTCACGGAGTTGATCCACCCGGACGGGAAGTTGTCGAGCGCCACTTTGACCGTGGCTCCCGGCTTGCCGGAGCGCCAGTAGGGTGAGCTCACCCAGAGACGCTGGGCGTCCTGCTCGTAGACGGTGACGTAGCCGGACGGCGTGCCGGACGTCACGCTGAGCGCAGGGTTGAACTTGAACTCCACGCCCTCATTGAGGAAGAACCTGACGCTGCCGTTGTCGTAGCTTCCGTTGAGGACCTCCACGTCGCCGGTGAT
>JAAYBE010000315.1 GCA_012719015.1 Actinomycetota bacterium | reverse complement strand
GGACGACGCGGAAGAGGAACGCCTGCGGAGCGACCGGCAATGCGAACGACGGGCCGAGAAGGGCCAGCAGGGGCAAGGAGACGACGAGAGCCGTCAGGAGGCCGCCGACGGAGATGCGCGCCAGGCGTCGGCGGCCCATCAGGAGGACGGCGCCCAGCGCGAGGGCGAGGAGCAGACCGCCGGCCACCAGGGGAGCGCGCGTCCCCACTGCCGCCACGGCGATGGTGAGGACGGCGCCGCCGACGAGCACGACCGCATCGCCGGGGCCGATCCGCGGCGGTGTCGGCGGCGCGCTTCGCGTGCCTGACGGCAGGTCAGGTGTGAGTCCGGCGCTCATCGCCCCATGGTAGCAGCGCGCGCGACGCGACCGGCGGCCGTGCCGGGCAGAGACGGCGTCAAGCCGTCGAGGATCGTCGCCAGGTCGGCTGTGAGACGGCTCATGTCGTACCGGGCGAGGGCCGGCTGCGCCGCCGGCATCGTCTCTCCGGCGCGGACGGCGGCGACGAAAGCGGCCAGCGGCTCGGCCATGGACGCGTCCGGGACGACGCAGGTGGCGCCGCCGACCTCGGAGAAGAGCGTGCGCGCCGCCGACCCGGTCGGGGAGATGGCGAACACGGGCCGGCCGGACTGCAGGTACTCGAAGACCTTGCTCGACATGCTCTCGGGACGACGCCCGTTGACCAGCAGCAGCGCGTCGGCGGCGCGCTGGTAGCCGAGTGCGACCGGCAGCGGCACGAGCGGCTCCACGCGTACCCGGTCGCCCAGCCCGAGGCGCGCGGCGTCGGGTCTCACCCGGCTCTCGTCGACGCCGACGAACAGCGCCTTGACGTCGGGCGGCTGTGCCGCAAGCGCCTCGAGGAAGGCCGCCACCTGCTGCTCGCGGCCGTAGAGGCGGCCGGTGTGCACGATCCAGAAGCCGTCGTCGAGTGCCACCTTCTCCGGCTCCTCGGTGCGGTCGAACCCGTTGGGCAGCACGTGCGCCTGCCCGGTCAACCACGGGTGACGCGCGACGAGGTCGTCAAGGATCGGCCGGTTGACGGCGGTGACGGCTGCGGCGCGCTGCAACGACCAGGCCTCGAGCCCGTAGTGGGCGCGCCGGTGCGCCGGCGTGGGGAAGCGCCTGAACTGGTAGGTCGACCAGGGGTCGCGGTAGTCGGCGAGCCAGGGGAGGTCGGCGTGCTCGGAGAGGACGGCGGCGACCACATGGACGCTGGGGCGGGGCGAGCTGCTGAAGAGAGCGTCGAAGCGCTCCCGCGCCAGGATCCTCCGTCCCTTGAGCACGGCGGGCACGATCCACGCGGAGTACGCGTCCGGTACCGCCAGCCAGCGGTTGACCACGGCGCTGCGCCGGCCACCGCCGAGGAGCGGGTGGGGCCACGGCACCGTCGCGCGGGCCACACGCACGTCGTCCGGGACGGCCGCCGGACCCCGTGCCTTCGCGGTCAGCACGGACGGCCGCCAACCTTCGTCCGGCAGATGCCGCAGGAACCGTACTACACGGTTCGTGCCGGCGCTCGCCATCGGAGGGTAGGGATTGGCGATCACGAGCAGCTTCTTGTGTGTCGCGCGGTCCATGCCGGTCCTCCGGTCAGCCGGTGCGTGCGTCGCTCAGGTGACCGTGGTCGTGGTCGGGCCCTCGAGGAAGTCCACGTCCGCCTCTTTCTCCATCTCGAGCGCCTCCTCCTCGGCGTCTTCGTCCTCGCGACTCAGCTCGTGCTCACGGTCGCCCGCCCGCGTGGGGGCGCCTGCACCGGCGACCCCCACTGCCTCCGCCGGGCGTCCGGCGCGGTGCAGGAGGCGCGCCAGCATGTCCTTCTCTCCCGGCGTGAAGAACCCGGTCGCCCACAGCACCAGCGGGAAGACGAGCAGCGCCGGCACCTGTGCCAGCGTGGTCAGGACGAGTTCGTCGTACGGCATGGCGACGTCCTGACCGAGCGCCCGGGCGAGGCCCCAGACGACGGCCAGTGTGAGCACCGTGGCCAGCGTCAGCTTCAGCAGCCGGCCCCACTCGTAGGGGATCGGGTACCACCTCTCGGAGTAGAAGTAGACGGTGACGGCGAGGATCGCGAAGCCGGCCACCGTCGTCCACGCTGCCGCGTACATCCCGTATCTGGGCACGAGGAGGAAGTTGAGCCCGATGTTCACCGCCGAGCCGATCAGGAAGAACACCGGGATCATGCGGTTCTTCTTGGCGACGTTGCAGCCCACCCAGAAGACGAAGTACACGGCGTACACGACCACGGAGAGCGCCAGCACGAACGTGGTGGGCCCGATGCTCCAGAACCTCTGGTTCAGGAACGTGTGCACGATCCAGGGCAGGAACGCGCCCATGGCGACCAGCATCAGGGCGTTGAGCGCCAGGAAGTACGTGGCCGACCGCGCCACCATCTGCTTGTGTCGCACGGGGTCGTGCAGCTTGGCGTAATGCCACTGCGGCCAGGCCATGCGGAACGCCATCAGCGTCAGGTACAGCGGCTGGCTCAGCGAGTAGGCCACGGTGTAGAGACCGACCACGGCCTTGTCCTGGTAGTGCAGCAGGAAGTACCGGTCCGACAGCTTGAGCCAGTAGAACGAGATGCCGGTGAACAGCGCCGGGACGGCGAAGCCGAGCATCGGCTTCATGAGGTCCCAGTGCAGACGCCAGTCCACCCGGCGGATGTAGGTCGGCAGGAGGCTGGTCTGCATCCCGGCGGCAGTGAACAGATTGGCCAGCAGCACGCCCATGGGGCCCCAGTGGAACACGGCGACGAAGAGGACGGAGAGGGGGATCTGGACGACGATACGGGCGAGGGTGTAGGCGGTGAAGGTCCAGGGCCGGTGCTCGAGGCGGAAGAGCGTGAACGGCACATCGTTGAGGTTGCTGAAGAACAGTGTGGTGAGACCCACGACGAAATAGCGCCAGTCGCCGGCGTTGTACTCCTTGCCGAGCAGCAGCGGCGCGATGCGCGGCATGAGGACGGCCGCGGTCCCCAGAAGCAGGAACGGGTAGACGGTGGAGACGTAGAAGACGTTGGTGATGACGCGGCGGCGGGCGGCCTCCGAACGGTCGTCGAAGTAGAAGCGGCTGAAGGCGACGTCGAACCCGAGGGTGACGAAGACGTCGAGGAAGGTCGTGACCGTGACGACCATACCGAGGATGCCGTAGTCCGCCTGGCTGAGGAAGGCGGTGTAGAGCGGCAGCAGGAGCGCGACGAGGAACTTCTGGAGGGCGCGGCCGGCGCCGTAGATCACCGAGTCCTTGAGCAGGAGCGAGTAGCCGTGACCGCCGGCCCTCTTGCGCCTCGCCATGCGCAGCTTGGCGATAAGGTCCGTGGTGCCTCCGGAGGTCGGTGAGTGCGGCCGGCCGCGGGAACGGCCGCCGGTCGTGACGCGCCGGATTCTACCACCCGGGCCCGGAGCGGCGCCCCCGCACACGTGTACGTCTGGTCAGGGCGGTGGGCGACGGGCCCCGTTCCTGCGCGGGGCGACTCCCGCCGCTGTCAACGTCGGAGGGCGCGCAGGTCCTGGGGCAGCAGCTCGGCGTGCGCCTCGTCGGCGGCGAGCTGCTCCGCCGCGAGCGGCGACGAGCCGCGCCGTCGCGCCCGTGTCATCACCTCGGCGACCTTGAGCCCGGCCGCGCATCGGGTGATCAACGCCTGCGGCAGCAGATCGAAGATGCCCGCCGGTCCGCCTGGAGCCCCGCACCGCAGGCCGGCGCTCTCCAGCGCGCGCAGATCGTCTCCGGCATCCAGTCCCACCACCGCGACGTGGGGCGTCGCGGCGGCGAGACGGACGGCGTCGATGCGCGTACCGGGTCCGACGAGGCGAGTCCCCGCGGCGGCAGGGCACAGCACCAGGGCGTCGGCCTCGGACAGACGACCGACGACGGCGTCGTCGTCGAGCGCGTCGCCGGCCTTCTCGCCCCCGTAGAGCTCGATCCTCCCGGCCGTCGCCTGCGCCGCGACCAGGACCCGTCCCCCCGATCGGGTCAGTGCGCGCACGACGTACGGGAGTGCCCGCGCCTCGCCGGCGACCATGATCGAGCTGCCGGTGATCTCCACGCCCAGTTCGAGCAGGGCGTGGAGCACGCCCTGCGCCGTGAAGCGGTGAAGACCGACCGCCTCCTCATCCAGGCCTGCGACGGCGACGCCTTGCCGCCGGCAGGTGGCGGCGTCCGTGTCGCTCGGACGCCACCGGTCGACGCCGGCCATGAGCGTGACCGCGGCCGTGTCCGCCACGTTGCGGATGACCGACTCGTCGACGGGTCGCACTCCCGGCAGGTCGGTGACCACGTCGATCGTGCGTAGCGGCGCCTGGAGGCGCGTCGGGAGCAACGTGAGGCGCCGCTCCACATGGGCGAGTCCGGCGAAGTATGCGGTCTGCTCCTCGGCGTCTCTCCGCGAGGCCACCGCGCTGTCCCGCCCCACCGCGTACACCTGGTCGGCGCCGGCGAGCGCCGCTATCGCGGGGGTCAGCCGCCGGTAGCCGACGGCGGCCTCGGTGAGCACGCGCAGGCCGGTGAGGTCGAGGCGCGTGCGCTCGATCTCGCGGCGGATCAGGCGCAGGGCCTGCAGGCCGGGGAAGCGGAGGTCGCAGGCGTCGCGGTCGGGTCCCTGTGTCATGTCTTCATCCTACCTGTGGAGCGCCGGATGAGAAGTCCGATGCGCTTCGCATCGCTCCCCGCGGGTGCACCGGGGCGGCGGTCGCCCGCCGGGTCGGCAGCGCTGCATGGGCCCGGCTATACTCGGTCTTCGTCGTCCGCGCGCAGGACGTGGCGACACCGCGCGTCGAGAGGAGATCGGTGCCGAAGGGAGCCAGAGCCGGAATCGTGCTTGCGGCTGCGCTGCTGCTGGCCGCGGTCTCGGCGGGGGCGTTCGCGCCGACGGCCGCCGCGGACCCCGACGCCGCTGCGCTCGACGCGTTCCTGGCCCGGCACGACTCCCCGATGACCGGCACCGGGGCCACCTTCATCCGCGAGGGCCTGAGGCACGGCGTGGACCCCGTGTTCCTCGTCGCCATCGCCGGGGCGGAGAGCAGCTTCGGCCGCTTCCTCTACTCCCGGGGCGGCGACCAGTGCACGTACAACGCCTTCAACTGGTTCTACGGACCCACCCGTCCGGAGAGTGACTTCGCCTCCTGGGACGAGGCCATCGCGCGCGTGGCCGCGGGTCTCGCCGGCGGTCTCTACCACGGGGCCGGCCTGTTCTCCGTCGACGCCATCGCCCCGCGCTACTGCCCCGAGGGCACGGCGCCGTGGGTCGCCAACGTCAAAGCCTTCATGGGCGAACTGGGCGGCGACTGGACGGACACCCGCGTGGCCCCGGTCGCCGCCCCCGAGCCCGTCGTCCCGGCGGATGCGCCCGGCACGGTGGAGCTGGACGGTTCGGTCAAGCTCGATGACGGCGACCGTGAGGTCGGTCAGCGCATCTACGCCTGGTTCACACTCACCAACCGGGGAGGCCGGCCCGTCGACCTCGAGGGGGTCCGGCTGGTCGTCCACGGCCCCGGGGGCCTGCCGCGCGACCTCGTCTCCGACCAGCCGCTTCCGCTCGCGCCCGGGCAGTCCCTCGAGGTGTCGACGTCGTGGCCGCTGGACCTCGCGGGTCGCTGGCAGGGCTGGATCGAGGTCACGCGGGACGGCACGCCGAGCCTGGTGGGCGACGGGCAGGCCTTCAGCTTCGAGGTGCGCTTGCCCGAAGATCACATGCTCCACCGTTGGGAGCAGCGCGATGCGATGCTCGCCGGCACCCTCTGACGCCGTGCGGCGATGACCTCCACGGTCACGGCTGCCTGCGCTAGAACTGGACGTACAGGAACGGACTGCGCTTGCTGAGGGCGAGCAGCGAGGCGGCCAGGAGGACCCCCAGCAGCACGGCGTAACGCAGCCGCGGGCGGGGTGTGATCTGCCAGGTGTTGGGCAGCAGATTGACCCACAGCAGGCCTCCGACGATGAACGCCGCGAAGAGCGGCGCCACGCCGAGGGTCTCCTCTCCGCTCACGCCGCGGAGGCCCACCATGGACGCCAGTATCTTCAGGGCGGCGCGGACGGACGTGGCGCGGAAGAACACCCACGCGAGTACCGCGGCCGCGAATGTCAGGGGCCGGTTGAGCCACGTCCAGCCCGGCGTGAGGCCGTACTTCTTCGCGACCACGTGCACAGATTGGAAGACGCCCCACAGCAGGCCCCAGACGACGAACGTCCAGGCGGCGCCGTGCCAGAGGCCCGCCAGCACGAAGGTGATCAGCAGGTTCCGGACGGTGAGCAGCGTGCTCCCGCGGGAGCCGCCCAGCGGTATGAACAGGTAGTCGCGCAGCCAGGCGGAGAGGCTCATGTGCCAGCGGCGCCAGAAGTCGGAGGGGTTGACCGCCTTGTAGGGCGAGTCGAAGTTCTGGGGGAAGCGCAACCCGATCAGGAGGGCGACGCCCACGGCCATGTCGCTGTAGCCGGAGAAGTCGAAATAGAGCTGCAGCGTATACCCGAGTGCGGCCGCCCACGCCGACCAGAGGCCCAGGCGCCCGGGGTGCGCGAACAGTTCGTTCACGTAAGGGGCCATCACGTCGGCGACCAGCATCTTCTTGGCGAGGCCCAGGACGAGGAAGAAGAGGCCACTGGCGACGAGCGCCCAGCTGAGCCGCCGCGGCACGCTCTCCAGCTGGGCGCCGACGTGACCGTAGCGGATGATGGGGCCGGCGAGGATGTAGGGGAAGAGCGTGACCCAGGCCAGGTAGTGGAGCACGCTCCGGGCGGGCGGGTACTGGCCGCGGTACATGTCCACCGCGTACGAGATCCCGGCGAAGGTGTAGAAGCTGATGCCGACCGGCAGGATGAAGCGGATCGTCGGCAGCGGCCGGCCCATACCGAGGAGGTACAGGACGCCGTCCAGCTGGTCGACGAAGAAGCCGCGGTACTTGAAGTAACCGAGCACCGCGAGGTTCAGGGCGAGAGCCGCCGCCAGAACCAGCTTGCGGCGGCGGCTCGCGCCCTCCGCCGTCGAACCCGCGAGCAGACGCCCGGCCACCCAGTCGACGAGCGTCGTGGTCAAGAGCAGAGGGACGTAGCGCCAGTCCCACAG
>JAAYBE010000314.1 GCA_012719015.1 Actinomycetota bacterium | reverse complement strand
GCAAGGGCTGCAAGAAGTGCGCCATCGCCCAGGCCTACCAGGAGGAGTACGGCCGCAAAGACGGGCTGGAGCGGCTGAACGCCGACCGCAAGGCGGTCAAGAAGGGCGGCAAGAAAGGCGGCAAGAAGGCCAGGGCCTGACGCGGCCGTCGCCCGACGCGAGCGCCGCGCCCCGGCGCTCCGGTCAGATCCCGGCGATGACCGTGGCGAGGTCGCGGCTGAACTCGCTGCCGGCCACCGTCGGCCAGACCTCGGGGAAGGTGAGCACGAGCCGCTCCATCTCCTCCTGGCGGGCGACCATGTACCGGGCCACGCCGGGCGCTACCACGACCTCGACCGGCCCGGGCAGGTCGTGCCCCTCGTGGCGCCACGTGCCCCAGGTGAGGTAGTCGCGCAGGATGCCGCTGGTGACGACCGCGTCCTGCAGGTCGCCGAGGTGGTCCTGCAGACCCTTGACGCGCTTGATGAGCGGGCGGGCGCCTGGGCCGAGCACGTCCTCGAAGAACTCGAGCGAGTAGCGCAGTCCCTTGCACGCCTTGCGCAGGGCGTGGAAGCGCGGCAGCGGCGTCTCCAGCCCGCCGAGCCGGCCCTCGAACGCCCATACCATGCCCATGTCCTGGTACAGCACGCCCGGCAGCACCTGGGCCACGCGCTGGGGGCGTGGCGTGACGGGGTCCTGCGGAGCCAGGGCCTCCGTGGGGCCGTGGAGCAGCTCCAGGGTGGAGTCGACGAACCGGCGGTACCGGTCGCCGTCCAGATACGTGACCAGCCGCGCACGCTGTTTGTCACGCTCGGCCTGCCAGGCCTCCATGAGCCCGTCGAGGTCGCCGGCGCGATCGTCGGGCAGCGCGTCCAGGTACGCCTGGGTCTTCTCGCTGAAGACGTCCAGATCGCGGACGGCGCCGAGGGTGCGACCGGTGCGGCGCAGCCCCCTGAGCACGGGCCGCATCACCGCCGGGTCGAGATAGTCGGCGAACACGCGGAGAGCCATGCGCATGCGTCTCGTGGAGACGCGCATGTCGTGCAGCTCCTCCGGGTCCTCGCCGAGCCGGGTGCCGTCCTCGTGTTCGAGCATCCTGGCGAGATGGAACGCGAGCGTCTTGACCGCCGCCTCCGTCATGGTGTCGGACGAGAGGATGTCGGGGCGCTTCCTGCGCTCGGCCGTGGCAGCGGATCCCGGATCGACGGCCTCGTCGCCGTAGATGCCGGCCCCCTCGACGCGGTAGCGGGCGAGCCAGTAGCGGACGCGCCGGTCGGAGAGGCCGGCGACGCGGCCCGCCTCGACCTGCGAGAGGCCGCGGTCGAGCGCGAGCAGCGCCCGGGCGCGCCGCGAGCGGGGGCCGTCCGCCGAGGCCTGGGCCTCGTGCACGGCGCGTTCGGCGGCGCTCATGAGCACGCCGTCGTCGTCGCCTCCGTCCAGCTCGAGTGCACGCGTGAACTTGGCGCGCCCCTCGGGGACGAGGCCCCGTCCCTCGCGCAGCGCGGCCGCGAGCGCGGCGACATCGTCCTCGTCACCCTCGCCGCGCGCCTCAACCTCGACCTCGAGCCAGCCGTGCTCCCCGCCGGCCGCCTGCGCCGTGACCCGGTCGAGACTGAGCTCGGCGATCTCCCTGCCCCCCTTCCGCACGACCCGGGCCACCCGCACCTGCGACAGCGTGAGCATGGTCTCGAGCGGGTCACCGCTCGTGTGGGCCTCGACGCGCCCGCGCAGCTCCCCGGCCGGCAGGTCGGCGACGGGCGCGTCGGCGGCCACCGACGCCTCGATCTCCTCGCGTCTCAGCACGCCGTCCTCCGGCACCGTCAGTTGCTTCAGTGTCAGGCGCACGCCCCGGTCACTCACGCGCCGGCGCAGGTAGTACCCGGCGTGCAGGAGGCGACGGTCGTCGGTGTCGAGGAAGACATCGGCGTCGCGGCGTGTCTGCCCGGGCTCGACGGCGCAACCGGCCAACGTCTCCACCGCCGCGAGCTCCGCGAAGGTCGCCTCGTCCGGCACCAGCAGCTTGGCCTCGACCTCCATCGTCACCGCCCCTGCAGCAGCGAGGGGGGCAGCAGCCATACCAGGCGCCCGCCGCCGGCCACGAACCCGGTCACGTCGACGCGGGCCAACCCGCCCTTGCGCATCGCCACGTCGCCGCCGCCGATCAGGGTTCCGATGGTCTCACTGAAGTCGGGTTCGTGGCCGACCACCATGAGCGACTCCGGCGCCCCGTGCGCAGCCGCGAGCTGCTCCAGGCGGGCCACGTCGAAACCCGGCGCGAGACGGGCGTCTTCGACGAGACGCCCCTCCAGCCCGAGCCCCGCGCTCACGATCTCCGCCGTGCGGCGCGCCCGCGCGAGCGGACTGGTCACGATCACGTCGGGCGCGAGGCCCAGCGCGTGAAGCGCCTCGGCCTCACGCCGCACTTCCTCCTCGCCCGCCGCGGTCAGCGGGCGCGCCGCGTCGTCGCCGTGCCAGGCGGCGCGCTCCTCGGCCTTGCCGTGCCGCAGCAGATAGAGCCTCATCAGACACGCTCGTCGTTGGCCAGCGCCTGCTCGCGCGCCTGGCTCACGAACCACTCCTGGGCGTTCAACGGCTCCGCGCCGTCTGCCGGCCGGACGCGCGTCCACGAGCCGTCGGCGCCCAGGACACGCGTCTTCGCCGTGTCGTCCAGGTACGTCGGCAGGATCTCGTCGCGCAGGCGTCGCCTGATGCCCTCGTCCTGGACCGGGAAGAGGATCTCCACGCGCCGGTTGAGGTTGCGCGGCATGAGGTCGGCGCTGCCCAGGATGACCTCCTCGTCGCCCCCGTTGCGGAACCAGTAGATGCGGCTGTGCTCCAGGAAGCGGCCCACGACGCTGTGCTCGCTGATGTTCTCGCTCACGCCGGGCACGCCGGGTCGCAGGCAGCACATGCCACGCACGTTGAGCTCGACCTTCACGCCCGCCTGGGAGGCACGGTACAGCTTGCGGATCATCGGCTTGTCGACCAGCGAGTTCATCTTGAAGATGAGGTGGGCCTCGCGTCCCGCCTCCGCATGGGCGATCTCGCGGTCGATCCGCGCCGCGATGCCCTGGCGCAGGTTCACCGGAGCCACCAGCAGCTTGCGGTACTCGGTCGCCTGCCCGCCGCCGGTGAGGTGGTTGAACACGAGCCCGGCGTCCGCACCGATGTCGTCGTCCGCCGTGATGTAGCCCAGGTCCGTGTACTGCCTGGTCGTCACGCTGTTGTAGTTGCCCGTGCCGAGATGGGTGTAGCGGCGGATACGGTCGCCCTCGCGGCGGATCACCTGGAGCGCCTTGCAGTGCGTCTTGAGGCCGATGAGGCCGTAGACGACGTGCGCACCCTCACGCTCCAGCGCTTTGGCCCAGCCGATGTTGCTCTCCTCGTCGAAACGCGCCTTGAGCTCGACGAGCACGGCCACCTGCTTACCGTTCGCCGCCGCCTCCATGAGCTGCTCCACGGCGGGCGCGTTGCGGCCGACCCGGTACAGGGTCTGCTTGATGCCGAGCACGTCGGGGTCGTCGGCCGCGGCGCGCAGGAACTCGACCACGGGGTCGAAGGAGTCGTACGGATGATGGAGGAGCACGTCGCGGTGGCGGATGGCGGCGAAGATCTCCGGGCCTTCCAGTCCGGCCAGCGACGGCGGTACGGACTGTACGAGCGGACCGTACTTGAGGTCCGGCCTGTCGATGGAGCCCGCGCCCCAGAGGCTGCTGAGGCCGAGCGGCGGACGCACCTCGTAGACGTCGGAGTCGTCGAGCTCGAGGTTGTCGGTGAGGATCTCCCTCACGCGCGGCGACATCCGCTCGTCGATGGTGACGCGGATGACCGAGCCGAAGCGCCGCCGACGGACGAACTGCTCGATGGTCTCGAGGAGGTCGTCGGCCTCCAGCTCCTGGATGGCCAGCTCCGCGTCACGGGTGACCCGGAACGCGTGTGACTCCACGACGTCGAGCCCCGGGAACAGCGTCGCCAGGTTGGCCGCGATGACCTGCTCGAGCCAGGTGAACCACAGGTGCTCCGCACCATCGTCCAACCCCGGCGCGGAGCTGGGGGCGGGTACGGGGACGAGGCGCGGCAGCGAGTCAGGCACCTTGACGCGCGCGAAGCGCTCGTCCCCCTCCGCGTCCCGCAGCAGCACCCCGAGGTTGTGGCTCATGTTGGAGATGTGCGGGAACGGGCGCCCGGGGTCGAAAGCGAGCGGGGTGAGCACCGGGAAGACCTGCTCCTCGTAGTAGTGGCGCAGGTGCCCCCTCTGCCCCGCGTCGAGATCCGCGTAGTTGACGATGTGGACACCCTCGGCCTCGAGCTCGGGCAGGAGCTCGCTGAAGCACTCGCGCACATGCTGCATCAGGCTCCGGGCCCGCTCCTGGACGAGCGGCAGCAGGCGCTGCGGCGTGTAACCGTCGGCGGCCGCCAGGGTCACCCCGGCCTCGACCTGCTGGCGCAGGCCCGCGATGCGCACCATGAAGAACTCGCCGAGGATCGACCCGACGATACCGACGAACTTGACCCGCTCCAGCAGCGGGTTGGCGGGATCGCGCGCCTCGTCGAGCACCCGGTCGAAGAAGTCCAGCAGACTGAGCTCGCGGTTGATGTAGAGCTCCGGGTCGCGGAGATCGGCGTCGGTGAGGTCAGCCGCGGCCGCCAGCTCTCCGGTGAACTCCTCCTGCGCGGCCCGGGTGACCGCCTTGACCGCCTCCCGCCCCCGGTATTCGTCCGCACGAGTGCTGCCGTCTGGCCCCATGAGCGGTGTACCTCCTCACCCGCCGGAGCGCGGACGTCCGCGCCGCGGCCTGCGTGGTCGACTCCGGCCCTGCGGAGCCTGGCAGGACAGTATACCGCGCGGCGGCGGCCGGCGACGACGCCCCGCGGGCGTCACGGCCGGCCGCCGCCGCGCTTCGTCGGCCCTCAGTAACCGAGGTTCTCGACCCGCTCCACGCCGGGCACCACGTTCTTGAGGTGGCGCTCCACGCCGTTGGTCAACGTGAGCTGGGACATCGGACATCCCGCGCAGGCGCCCTGAAGACGCACCTGGACGACGCCGTCGTCCAGCACGTCGATCAGCTCGATGTCGCCGCCGTCGGCCTGCAACGCCGGACGGATGTCGCTCAAAGCCTTCTCGACCTGCTCCTTGATCTCTGCCATGTGTGTTGTCACCTCCCCGTCGCCTGCGGGCGACCTCCGGGGCGCACGCGCGTCACCGCGCACGCGCCAGGGCCGCGAACGTCGTGGTCTGGAGCTCCTCAGTGAGGAGCGTCTCGACACCGTACCAGAAGTCGTGGGTGTCGCAGCCGTCGTCGGTGCACGGTTCGACCCGCTGGCGACAGCGGCACAGCAGAATGGGACCCTCCACGGCCTCGTACACGTCGCGCACACTGATCTCGCCGGCGGGACGCGCCAG
>JAAYBE010000313.1 GCA_012719015.1 Actinomycetota bacterium | reverse complement strand
CTGCCGCGCGTCGTGGAGCTCTTCGAGGCGCGCAAGCCGAAGGGCGTGGCGCGCATCGCCGAGGTGGCCGGTCGAGTGGACATAGAGGACACCGAGCGGGGCTGCAAGGTCACGATCACGCCCGAAGAAGGAGCAGCCAAGGAGTATGTGTTCGCCGCTCGCCGCACCCATGTGCTCGTCGAGGACGGGGACTGGGTCGAAGAGGGCGCGCAGCTCTCGCCCGGCTCGCTGTATCCGGCCGACCTGCTCAAGCACGCCGGAGCCACGGCCACCGAGAAGTACCTCGTCAACGAGGTGCAGGAGGTGTACCGCTCGCAGGGCGTCGAGATCAACGACAAGCACATCGAGCTCATCGTGCGGCGCATGATGCGCAAGGTCCGCGTCACGGTGGCCGGCGACACCGTCTTCCTCCCCGGCCAGCTCGTGGACCGCTACCAGTTCACGGCGGAGAACGAGCGCATCGTCGGCGAAGGCGGTGAACCTGCCGAGGCCGAGGAGATCATCCTCGGGATCACCAAGGCGTCACTGGCCACCGAGAGCTTCCTCAGCGCGGCCTCGTTCCAGGAGACCACCAAGGTCCTGACCGACGCCGCCATCGAGGGCAAGGTCGACACGCTCGCCGGGCTCAAGGAGAACATCATCATCGGCAAGCTGATCCCCGCCGGCACCGGCCTGCGCCGTTACCGCGAGCTCGAGGTGCACGCGGCCGGCCGCACGCAGGCACTGGCCGAGGCGGACCGTCTCATGACCGGCGACTCGGCCTGGGGCCAGGACGAGGTGGGCGGCGCCGCCTTCGACGGGGAGTCGGCGTGACCGCCGCCGCTCGCTGAAGAGAGCGCGGGGCTGCGGCCGCACGCGGCACGTGTTGCGGCCGCAGCCCCGTTTCGCTAGACTACGTGGCCGCTGTCCTCAGCGGCAGACACGGGAGAGACCAGAGAGGTCAGATGACTACCATCAGCCAGCTCGTCCGCAAGGGGCGTGAGAGCAAGTCCAAACATTCGAAGACCCCGGCGCTCAAGGGCTCGCCGCAGAAACGCGGCGTGTGCACCCGCGTCTACACGGTGACGCCCAAGAAGCCGAACTCCGCCCTGCGCAAGGTCGCCCGCGTGCGGCTGGTCAACGGCATGGAGGTCACGACGTACATCCCCGGCATCGGCCACAACCTCCAGGAGCACTCCGTGGTGCTCGTGCGCGGCGGCCGCGTCAAGGACCTGCCGGGCGTGCGCTACAAGGTCATCCGCGGCTCTCTCGACGCCTCCGGCGTGGCCGACCGCAAGAAGGCGCGCTCGCGCTACGGCTCCAAGGCGAAGGGGTGAGGTAGGACATGCCGCGCAGGGGCACCGTCACGCGCCGGGAGGTCCTCCCGGACCCCGTGTACAACAGCAAGCTCGTCACGCAGGTGATCAACAAGGTCCTGCTCGACGGCAAGAAGAGCACCGCCGAGCAGATCGTGTACGGCGCGCTCGAGATCATCCGTGAGAAGACTGGGCGCGACCCGGTCGAGGTGCTGCAGGACGCCATCCAGGCGCTGACCCCGCATCTCGAGGTGCGCAGTCGCCGGGTCGGCGGCGCCACTTATCAGGTGCCGGTCGAGGTCCCGGGCCGGCGCGCCCGCGCCCTCGCGATCCGCTGGCTGGTGGGGTTCTCCCGCACCCGCCGCGAGAAGGTGATGGCCGAGCGTCTCGCCGCCGAGATGCTGGACGCGCTCGCGGGTCAGGGTGGCGCGTTCAAGAAGAAGGACGACATCTTCAGGATGGCACAGGCCAACAAGGCCTTCGCGCATTACCGCTGGTGAGCCGCCGGAGGCCCTTCACCGACCCCCGTCGGTGAGGGGCCGCTGGGCGGTGCTCATTCGCTGCCCCGCCCGGACGCTCTGCTCCGGCGGCTTTCTGCGTGGAAGGAAGACCAGAGAAGAGCATGCGACAGTACCCGCTCGACAACACCCGCAACATCGGGATCATGGCGCACATCGACGCCGGCAAGACCACGACGACCGAGCGGATCCTCTACTACACGGGGAAGACGCACAAGATCGGCGAGGTCCACGAGGGCGCGGCCGTGATGGACTGGATGGCGCAGGAGCAGGAGCGCGGCATCACCATCACGTCGGCCGCGACGACCGTGATCTGGCACGACACGCAGATCAACATCATCGACACGCCCGGGCACGTGGACTTCACGATGGAGGTCGAGCGGAGCCTGCGCGTGCTCGACGGCGCGATCGCCCTGTTCTGTTCTGTCGGCGGCGTCGAACCGCAGTCGGAGACCGTGTGGCGCCAGGCCGACAAGTACCGCATCCCGCGGATCGCCCTCATCAACAAGATGGACCGCATCGGCGCCGACTTCTTCCACGGCCTCGAGATGATGGTGGACCGCCTCGGCGCCAATCCGGTCGCGCTGCAGATCCCCATCGGGCGCGAGGCCGAGTTCCGCGGCATGGTCGACCTCATCGAGATGAAGGCCATCGTCTATCTCGACGAGCTGGGCGCCGACTTCGAGGTGACCGCCATACCGGACGACCTGCGCCCGCTGGCCGACGAGTACCGCCTCAAGCTCATCGAGTCCATCGCCGACCACGATGACAGCTTGATGGAGGCCTACCTCGAGGGCGAGGAGATCTCCCCCGAGCGCATGCGCGCGGTCATCCGTCGGGCCACGCTCGACACCAGCATCACGCCGGTCCTCTGCGGCTCGGCCTTCAAGAACAAGGGCGTTCAGCCGCTCCTGGACGCCATCGTCGCGTTCCTGCCCTCGCCGCTCGACGTGCCGCCGGTGAAGGGCATCAAGCCGGGGGGCGAGGAGGTCACCCGCAAGACCGCCGACGACGCGCCGTTCGCGGCCCTCGCCTTCAAGGTCGCGGCGGATCCGCACGTGGGCAAGCTCACGTACCTGCGTGTCTACTCCGGCACGCTCAAGGCGGGTTCGTACGTCTACAACTCGAGCAGGGAGAAGCGGGAGCGCATCAGCCGGATCCTGCAGATGCACGCCAATCACAGGGCGGATCGCGCGGAGATCTACGCGGGCGAGCTCGCCGCCGTCGTGGGGCTCAAGAACACCGGCACGGGAGACACCCTGTGCGATCAATCCAAGCCGGTCGTCCTCGAGTCCATGGAGTTCCCCGAACCGGTCATCATGGTCGCCATCGAGCCGAGGACCAAGGCCGACGAGGAGAAGCTCGGCAACTCGCTGCAGCGCCTGGCCGACGAGGACCCCACCTTCCGCGTCTTCAACGACGAGGAGACCGGCCAGACCATCATCCAGGGGATGGGGGAGCTGCATCTCGAGGTCATCGTCGACCGCCTGGTGCGCGAGTTCGGCGTCGACGCGAACGTCGGCAAACCCCAGGTCGCCTACCGTGAGACGATCACCCGTCGTGTGGAGAAGGTCCAGGGCAGGTTCGTGCGCCAGACCGGGGGCCGGGGCCAGTACGGCTGCGTGGTCATCGACATGGAGCCCAACGAGCCCGGCGCCGGGTACGAGTTCGAGAACCGTATCGTCGGCGGCGCCGTCCCGCGCGACTACATCCCGGCCGTGGACGACGGCATCCGGGAGGCCATGAGCACCGGTGTGCTGGCGGGGTACCCGATGGTCGACATCAAGGTCGCGCTCGTGGACGGGAGTTACCACGAGGTCGACTCCTCGGACATGGCGTTCAAGATCGCGGGTTCGCTGGCCTTCAAGGAGGCCGCCCAGAAGGCCGGGCCGGCACTGCTCGAGCCGATGATGGCGGTCGAGGTCGTCACGCCGGCCGATTTCATGGGTGAGGTCATGGGCGACCTCAACGCGCGCCGCGGACACGTCGACGGCATGGAGCCGCACGGCAACGCCCAGGCGATCGACGCCACGGTGCCGCTCGCGACCATGTTCGGCTACGCGACCGACCTGCGTTCGGCGACGCAGGGACGCGCCACCTACAGCATGCAATTCAAGCATTACGCCGAGGTCCCGGGCTCGATCGCACAGGAGATCGTCGCGAGGGTACGCGGATGACTCCGGCGACCTCTTCATGCTTGCCCAGGCGGGTCGGCGCGGTGTATACTGCCGACCTTCGGTGCGGCAGGCCCGCCGCGCCGCTTTTTGTGCGACCTCAACCTCCGGGTTTCGGGAAAAGGAGCAGCTGACATGGCCAAGCAGAAGTTCGATCGCAGCAAGCCGCACATGAACGTGGGCACCATCGGCCACGTCGACCACGGCAAGACCACTCTCACCGCTGCGATCACGCTCGTGCTGCACAACCGCGGAACGGGCTCCACCGAGTTCACCGCGTTCGACAAGATCGACAAGGCGCCGGAGGAGCGCGAGCGCGGCATCACCATCGCCACCGCGCACGTCGAGTACGAGACCGACAAGCGCCACTACGCGCACGTCGACTGCCCGGGCCACGCCGACTACATCAAGAACATGATCACGGGTGCGGCCCAGATGGACGCCGCCATCCTCGTGGTGGGCTCGGACGACGGGCCCATGCCGCAGACGCGCGAGCACATCCTGCTCGCCCATCAGGTCAACGTACCGAACATCGTCGTCTTCATGAACAAGGTCGACCTCGTCGACGACCCCGAGCTCCTGGAGCTGGTGGAGATGGAGATCCGCGAGCTCCTCTCCGAGTACGAGTTCCCGGGCGACGAGATCCCCGTCGTGAAGGGCTCCGCCCTCAAGGCGCTCGAGTGCGGCTGC
The DNA here is from genome assembly GCA_012719015.1 of Actinomycetota bacterium. Taxonomy (GTDB): domain Bacteria; phylum Actinomycetota; class Thermoleophilia; order UBA2241; family UBA2241; genus CAIXSE01. Next base: position 17,482 of record JAAYBE010000313.1, on the reverse strand, counting down.
GGCAAGGAGGAGTGCGAGTGGTGCGGCCGTATCATCGAGCTCACCAAGGCGCTCGACGAGTACCTGCCCGAGCCCGAGCGTGACATCGACAAGCCGTTCCTGATGCCGGTCGAGGACGTCTTCACCATCACCGGTCGCGGCACCGTCGCCACCGGCCGCGTGGAGCGCGGCGTCATCAAGGTGGGCGAGGAGGTCGAGATCGTCGGCATGCGGGACAAGCCGATGAAGACGACCGTGACCGGCGTCGAGATGTTCCGCAAGCTGCTCGACGAGGGCGTCGCCGGCGACAACATCGGTGTGCTCCTGCGCGGCACCAAGCGCGAGGAGGTCGAACGCGGCATGGTGTGCGCCAAGCCGGGCAGCATCACCGGCCACACGCAGTTCAAGGCCCAGGTGTACGTGCTGAGCAAGGACGAGGGCGGACGTCACACCCCGTTCTTCAACGGCTACCGTCCGCAGTTCTACTTCCGTACCACCGACGTGACCGGCGTCATCACCCTCGAAGAGGGTGTCGAGATGGTCATGCCGGGCGACAACACCGAGATGGAGGTCAAGCTCATCACCCCGATCGCCATGGAAGACGGTCTCCGCTTCGCCATCCGCGAGGGTGGCCGGACCGTCGGCGCGGGTGCGATCTCCTCGATCATCGCGTAAGAAGGACCAGAGTGGGCCGGGCGTGTCGTCAGCGCGCCCGCATGTGCGACACGCCCGGCCACGTGAACAGGACACAGAGAAGGCGAGAGTGGCGAACCAGAAGATCCGCATACGGTTGAAGTCTTACGATCACGAGCTGATCGACCGCAGCGCACAGTCCATCGTCGAGACCGTGCAGCGCAGTGGCGCGACCATCTCTGGCCCCGTGCCGCTCCCGACGGAGAAGAACGTGTACTGCGTCATCAAGAGTCCGTTCAAAGACAAGGACTCGCGCGAGCACTTCGAGATCCGCACCCACAAGAGGCTCATCGACATCCATCAGCCGACCCCCAAGACGGTCGACCAGCTGATGCGTCTCGATCTGCCTGCAGGCGTCCACATCGAGATCAAGCTGTAGACCCATGACCGGTATCATCGGAAAGAAGATGGGCATGACCCAGCTGTTCGACGACGACGGCAACGTGGTCGCCGTCACCGTCGTGCAGGCCGGCCCGTGCCCTGTCACCCAGGTGCGCACGCTCGACGACGACGGCTACGAGGCCGTGCAGCTCGCGTTCGAGGAGTGCAAGGACAAGCACATCAGCAAGCCTGAGCTGGGCCACCTCAAGAAGGCGGGCGTCAAGCACGGCATGCGCCATCTCGTGGAGTTCCAGGGCCTCGGCGACCTCAAGGTCGGCGACACGGTGACCGTGGAGGCGTTCGAGGACGGTCAGTCGGTCAGCGTCGCCGGGATCAGCAAGGGCAAGGGCTTCCAGGGGACCGTCAAGCGACACAAGTTCGGTCGCGGCCTGGAGACCCACGGTTCGCACAACATCCGCCAGCCGGGTTCCGTCGGCGCCAGCGCGTCTCCCGCACGTGTGTTCAAGGGCAAGCGCATGGCGGGGCACATGGGGGCGCGCCGCGTCACCCAGCAGGGTCTCCGGATCGTCCGGCGTGACGTGGAGAACAACCTGCTGCTCATCAAGGGCTCCGTGCCGGGCGCCAAGGACTCCGTCGTCGTCATCAAGGGTAGGGAACAGTGAGCGCCGACGAGATCAAGAAGACGCCCGACGTCGAAGCGGCCGCCGAGCCCGAGGAGAGCGTGGACACGGCGGCGGAGACACCGGTGGCGCCCGAGAGCGCGGCCGCCGAGCCCGAGCCGGGCGAGAAGCCGGCGGCGGAGAAGGCCGCAGCGGAGAAGCCGGCCGCGAAGAAGCCGGCCGTCAAGAAGCCGCAGAAGGCCGCAGTCGAGAAGCCGGCCGCGAAGACCACCGCGAAGAAGGCCGCACCGAAGAAGGCCGCCGCGGCGGCCGACGCGCCGGCGAGCGACGTCCCCGAGCCGCGGAAGTCCGCGCGCAAGGCCGCCGTCGAGGCCGCGCCCGAGCCGCGCCGCGGCGCTCCGGGCATGGCCACGTTCGTCGATGCCGCCGGCGCGGAGGTCGAGACGCGCCAGCTCGCCGAGGCGCGCTTCGCGGTCGCGGCGGACGTCGACACGCTGCATCTGGTGGTGCGTGCCGAGCAGGCCGCGCGTCGTTCCGGAACGGCGTCGACGAAGACGCGCGGCGAGGTCAGCGGGTCCACCGCCAAGCTGTACCGCCAGAAGGGCACCGGCCGGGCTCGTGCCGGCAGTGTCAAGTCGCCGCTGCGCACCGGCGGCGGCACGACGTTCGGCCCCAAGCCGCGGGCTTACACGCTCAAAGTCAACAAGAAGGTGGGCCGCAAGGCGCTCGCCATGGCTCTGAGCGACCGGGCCGCCAACGGCCGGGTGTTCGTGGCCGCCGGCCTGCGACTCGACGAGCCCAGCACGCACGCCGTGGAGCAGTTCCTTGTGAACCTCGACTGCGCCGCGCCGGTGCTCGTCGTCACGCACGACGAGCCGGTGGTGGTCAAGTCGGTCCGCAACCTGCCGTACGCCGAGGCGTCGGAGGTGGCCGCGCTGTCCACCGAGCAGGTCCTGCGTGCGCGCTCGCTGGTCCTCACCGAGAAGGCGTTCACCGCCCTGAACGAGGCGTGACCCATGGTTGAAGCAGAGAAGATCATCATCCGGCCGATCATCAGCGAGAAGAGCTACGCCCAGATCGACCACAACCGGTACACCTTCGAGGTGCATCCCGACGCGCACAAGACCATGATCGCGCAGGCGGTCCAGCAGTTGTTCGATGTGACCGTGGTCGGGGTCAGCACCGCGAACGTCCGTCCGAAGCCGAAGCGCCGCGGGTTCACGCGCGGCCGCACCTCGGCATGGAAGAAGGCCGTCGTGCAGCTCGCGCCCGGCGACAAGATCGAGTTCTTCGAGGGCAGGTAATGGGCATCAAGCGATTCAAGCCGACCTCGCCCGGCCGCCGCTTCATGACGGTCGACACGTTCGAGGACATCACCCGCAGCGAGCCGGAGCGCTCGCTGGTCGCGCCGCTGAAGAAGAGCGGCGGCCGCAACGGACACGGGCGCATCACCACGCGTCACCGCGGCGGCGGCCACAAGCGGCGCTACCGCATCATCGATTTCAAGCGCGACAAGGACGGCGTGCCGGCCAAGGTCGCCCACATCGAGTACGACCCGAACCGCTCAGCCCGCATCGCCCTGCTGCACTATGCGGACGGTGAGAAGCGCTACATCCTCGCGCCGCAGGGCCTGCGCGTCGGCGACGTGGTCGAGTCCGGCGCCGGCGCCGACATCAAGCCCGGCAACGCGCTGCCGCTCGAGAACATCCCGTCGGGCACGACGATCCACAACATCGAGCTCCAGCCGGGACGGGGCGGGCAGCTGGTGCGTAGCGCCGGCACGAGCGCCCAGCTCCAAGCCAAGGAGAAGAAGCACGGTGTGGTCCGCCTTCCCTCCGGGGAGCTGCGCCGCATCCGTCTCACCTGCCGCGCGACGGTCGGGGAGATCGGCAACGCCGACCACTCCAACATCGACGGCGGAAAGGCCGGGCGGTCGCGCTGGCGGGGCGTGCGGCCGAGCGTGCGCGGCACCGCCATGAACCCTGTCGACCATCCGCACGGCGGCGGCGAGGGCAAGACCACCTCCGGTCGTCACCCTGTCACGCCGTGGGGTGTGCCGACGCTCGGGTACCGCACGCGCGCCAACCACAAGGCGTCGGACAAGTTGATCATCCGCGGTCGCAAGCGCGGCAAGCGCGGGTAAGCCAGGAGGCACCTTTTGAGCAGGTCAGCAAAGAAGGGTCCGTTCGTCGACGAGCGCCTCATGAAGCGCATCGCCCAGATGAACGCCGCCGGCCAGAAGAAGATGATCAAGACCTGGTCGCGGGCCTCGACGATCTTCCCCGACATGGTCGGTCACACCATCGCGGTGCACGACGGGCGCAAGCACGTGCCCATCTTCATCAGCGAGTCGATGGTCGGTCACAAGCTGGGTGAGTTCGCGCTCACCCGTACGTTCCGCGGTCACATCAAGGGTGACCGCTCGGCGAGAAGGTAAGCAGGGATGGCAGTCAGAGCCCAAGCCAGGTTCGTCCGCGTGGCCCCGCGCAAGGCGCGCGAGGCGGCCGACCTCATCCGCGGCAAGTCCGTGGCCGAGGCGCGCAGCGCGCTGTTCTTCGCCAACCGCAATTCGGCGCGCCTCGTGGCCGCGGTCCTCGATTCCGCAGTCGCCAACGCCGAGCACAACAACGCCCTCTCCGCCGACGACCTCTATGTCAGGGAGGTGCGCGTCGATGAGGGTCCGACCCTCAAACGGTGGCAGTTCCGCGCCATGGGCCGCGTGAACCGCATCCGCAAGCGCACCAGCCATATCACCGTCTCGGTCGACCAGGGGGAGGGCCGTTCCTGATGGGCCAGAAAGTGCATCCCGGCGGTTTCCGCGTCGGAGTCATCCACGACTGGAAGTCGCACTGGTACACGGAGAAGGAGTTCAAGCAGTTCCTGGCCGAGGATGAGCGCATCCGCCTGCACATCCTGCGGAAGCTCTCCCACGCCGGACTGTCGCGCATCATGATCCGCAAGGATCAGAACAACATCACCATCGACATCCATACGGCGCGTCCGGGGATCGTGATCGGCAAGAGCGGCTCCGAGGTCGATGCTCTGCGCAAAGAGATCCACGCCATGACCCGCAAGAGCATCCAGGTGAACATCATCGAGGTCAAACGGCCGGAGCTCGACGCCGTGCTGGTCGCGCAGTCCATCGCCGAGCAGCTCGAGAACCGGGTCAGCTTCCGCCGCGCCATGAAGCGCGCCCTGACGAGCGCCATGCGCTCAGGTGCCGCGGGGATGCGCGTGCGCTGCGGAGGTCGCCTCGGCGGAGCGGAGATGGCGCGCAACGAGCATTACAGCGAGGGCCGCGTGCCGCTCCACACGCTGCGCGCGGACATCGACTACGGCTTCCGCGAGGCGCGTACCACGTTCGGCCGCATCGGGGTCAAGGTGTGGATCAACAAGGGCGAGATCCTGCCCGAAGGTTACCCGATGGACGAGACCAAGGCGCGCCTCGAGCGCGACGAGCAGCGCCGCGACGACCGCGGTCCGCGCGAGCGCCGGCCGCGCCGGGACGGCGGTCCCGGCCGTGGCCCCGGCCGCGGTCCCAGCCGTGGCCCCGGCGGCCCCGGTCGAGGGCCACGCGGGGAGCAGCGCTCAGTCGGACCGAAGGCCCCGATGGGCAGGCAGGCGCCGAACCGCAGTGCCGCCCCCAGGACCGCCGACCGGCCCAAGCCGGCGCCGGCGGAGCCCAAGCCGACCGCTCCCACGACCGAGAGCTGACGGGAGAGGACGTAGATCATGCTCCTGCCGAAGAGAGTCAAGCACAGAAAACAACAGCGCGGCCGCATGGCCGGCGAGGCCAAGGGCGGCACGACGGTCGAGTTCGGCCAGTACGGCCTGAAGGCGACCGAGCGCGGCTGGATCACCAACCGCCAGATCGAGGCCGCCCGTATCGCCATGACCCGTCACATCAAGCGTGGCGGCAAGGTGTGGATCAACGTGTTCCCCCACAAGCCCGTCACGCGCAAGGCTGCGGAGACCCGTATGGGCGGCGGCAAGGGCTCGCCCGAGTCGTGGGTCGCCGTGGTCAAGCCGGGCAAGGTCATGTTCGAGCTGGCCGGGGTCAGCGAGCCTGTGGCCCGCGAGGCGATGCGTCTGGCGGCGCACAAGCTGCCCATCAAGTGCAAGTTCGTGACCAGGGAGGGCGGTCTCTTTGAAGGCTAGCAAGCTCCGCGAGCTCTCCGACGACGAGCTCTCCATGCGCCTCAAGGACACGCGCAGGGAGCTCTTCAACCTGCGTTTCCAGCACGCCACCGGGCAGCTCGACAACCCCATGAAGTTGAACGCGACGCGCCGCGAGATCGCCCGCCTGCTCACGCTGCAGGCCGAGCGGGAGCACGAGCGCACTGCCGGTGGTGAAGCCTGATGGCGACGACGAAGAAGACAGACAGCGGCAAGCCCGCGCCCAAGCAGTCGGCGGCGCGCAAGCCGGCCGCCAAGAAGACGGCCGCCAGGAAGACGGCGGCGAAGAAGCCGACGACCGCCCGGAAGGCCGCCGCCCCCGAGGCGAAGGCCGTGAAGAAGACCTCGGCGGCGCGGAGCAAGGCCAAGGCCGAGCGCACGGCGCCCGCGAAGGTCCCGGGCCGCAAGGAGCGTCGTGGTGTCGTCGTGAGCGACGCCATGGACAAGACCATCGTCGTGCGCATCGACGTGGCGCAGAAGCACGAGCGCTACGGCAAGGTGGTCCGCCGCTCGAGCAAGCTGCACGCCCACGACGAGCGGAACACGGCGGGCGTCGGCGACCTCGTGCGGGTCGTCGAGACGCGCCCGCTGAGCGCGACCAAAAGGTGGCGTCTCCTCGAGGTCCTCGAGAAAGCCAAGTAAGCGTCCGGTCAGAGGAAGCAAATGATCCAGGTTGAGTCCAGACTACGAGTCGCCGACAACACGGGCGCGCGCGAGATCCTCTGTATCCGGATCCGTGGCGGCTCCCGGCGGCGCTATGCCACGGTCGGCGACATCATCGTCGGCACCGTCAAGGTCGCCACGCCCGGCGGCAGCGTCAAGAAGGGCGACGTGGTGCGCGCGGTCGTCGTTCGCACCAAGAAGGAGTTCGGCCGCAAGGACGGCACCTACATCGCTTTCGACGAGAATGCGGCCGTCCTCATCGACAACCAGAACAACCCGCGCGGGACCCGTATCTTCGGCCCCGTCGCGCGCGAGCTGCGCGAGAAGAACTTCATGAAGATCGTGTCGCTCGCCCCCGAGGTGCTGTGATGGCGAACATGAAGATCAAGAAGGGCGACCAGGTACGGGTCGTGAGCGGCAAGGAGGCGGGCAAGACCGCCAAGGTGCTGCGCGTCGACCCGCAGAAGCGCCGGGTCGTCCTGGAGCGGCTCAACCTGGCCAAGAAGCACACCAAACCGAACCCGAAGAAGAACCCGCAGGGCGGCGTGATCGAGCAGGAGACGCCGTTGGACGCCTCCAACGTGATGCTCGTCTGCCCGGCGTGCGGTCAGCCCACGCGGGTCGGGTACCGGGTCACCGAGGACGGCGCCAAGGTCCGCAGGTGCCGGCGCCCGAACTGCGGCAAAGACATCGACAAGGCGTGACCAGATGGCCAGGCTCAAGGACAAGTATTTCAGCGAGATCGTGCCCGAGCTCAAGGACGAGTTCGGCTACCGCAACGTGATGGAGGTCCCACGCGTCACCAAGGTCACGCTCAACATGGGCGTGGGTGACGCCAAGACGAACGCGAAGCTGCTCGACGAAGCGGTCGAGGAGCTCGCCCTGATCACCGGTCAGCGGCCGGCGATCACCAAGGCGCGCAAGTCGATCGCCGGCTTCAAGCTCCGCGAGGGCATGTCGATCGGCTGCCGCGTCACCCTGCGCGGGGAGCGCATGTACGAGATGATCGATCGGCTCGTGTCGATCGCCCTGCCACGCATCCGCGACTTCCGCGGCATCGACCCCGGTCAGTTCGATGGGCGCGGCAACTTCGCCATGGGCGTGCGCGAGCAGACCATCTTCCCCGAGATCGACTACGACTCGGTGGAGACGTTCCGCGGTCTCAACATCGTGATCACGACGACCGCCAAGACGGACGAGGAAGGGCGCGCCCTGCTGGCCAAGCTGGGCATGCCGTTCCGTGCCAACTAGGAGCTGCTGAAGCATGGCCAAGACATCCCTCGTGGTGAAGGCAGGACGCACGCAGCGCTACCGGACGCGGGAGTACAACCGCTGCCAGCGCTGCGGCCGTCCACGGGCCTATTACCGCAAGTTCGGGCTCTGCCGCATCTGTCTGCGCGAGGTGGCGCACCAGGGCGTCATCCCGGGTCTTTCCAAGGCGAGCTGGTGAGGAGGCGAGGACGATGTCCATGACTGACCCCATCGCCGACATGCTCACGCGCATCCGCAACGGCAGCACGGCACGTCACAGCACGGTGGAGATCCCCGCGTCCAGGATGAAGATGGAGATCGCCCGGCTCATGACCGAGCAGGGCTACATCAGCGGTTACGACATGCAGGAGGGCGAGCACGGCCCCGTGATCGTGGTCCGACTGAAGTACGGCAAGAACCGCGAGCGCGTCATCTCCGGCATCAAACGCGTCTCCAAGCCCGGACGTCGCATCTACGCCAAGAAAGAGACGCTGCCGAAGGTGCTCGGCGGTCTCGGCACGGCGATCATCTCGACGTCCAAGGGTCTGGTGACGAGCGCCGAAGCGCGCAGACTCGGCCTCGGTGGCGAGGTCATCTGCTTCATCTGGTAAGGACGGGACATGTCGAGAATCGGAAAAGCACCGATCCCGCTGCCGGACAGCGTGGAGTTCAAGTACGACAACGCCGTCGTCACCGTGAAGGGGCCGAAGGGAGAGCTCACCCAGAGGGTGCCCCGCGAGATGCTGGTCGAGGTCGGCGAGGGCGTCATCGAGGTCAAGCGGCCCAGCGACAGCGGCCAGCACCGCTCCCTGCACGGCCTCACCCGGTCGCTGATCGCCAACATGGTGACCGGCGTCACCGACGGCTTCGAGAAGCGTCTCGAGATCGTCGGCGTGGGCTACCGCGCCAGCATCAAGGGAGACGCCCTGGAGCTGCTGGTGGGCTACAGCCACCCCGTGGTCATCGAGCCGCCGGACCAGGTCACGTTCGAGACGCCGCAGCAGACCGTGGTCGTCGTCAAGGGCATCGACAAGCAGGTGGTGGGCGAGGTCGCCGCCAAAGTCCGCTCCATCCGGCCCCCCGAGCCGTACAAGGGCAAGGGCATCCGGTACGCCGGCGAACACGTCCAGCGCAAGGCCGGCAAGCGCGCCTAGGCCGCTGCCTGAAAGAAGAGGAACGACGGGAAGATGAGCTCACCCAGCATCAGAGAGGCCCGAGCCCGGCGCAAGCGCCGTATCCGCGGGCGCATCAGCGGCACCGCCGAGCGTCCGCGCGTCTCGGTGTTCCGGTCCAACAAAGCGATCTACGCGCAGCTCGTGGACGACGCGGCGGCGGCGACCCTCGCCGCCGCGCGGTCGGCCGAGATCGAGGCGGTGTCCGGCGTCAGCAAGTCGGAGGCCGCGAAGAAGGTGGGCGAGCTGCTGGCGCAGCGGGCCAGGGAGAAGGGCATCGAGCGCGTCGTGTTCGACCGCTCGGGCTATCTGTATCACGGCAGAGTCAAGGCTCTCGCCGAGGGCGTCCGCGAGGGCGGCCTGGTTTTCTGACAAGGAGAATAGGACCCCGTGGCTAGAGGATCATTCAGCGAAGGCAACGAGCTCAAGGAGCGCGTCGTCGACATCAACCGCGTCGCCAAGGTCGTCAAGGGCGGCCGGCGGTTCTCCTTCACGGCTCTGGTCGTCGTCGGCGACGAGAACGGGCACGTGGGCGCCGGTTACGGCAAGGCGCGTGAGGTGCCGCTGGCGATCCAGAAGGCGATCGAGGATGCCAAGAAGAACCTGTTCACCGTGCCGCGCTATAACGGCACGACCACCACGCACGAGGTGATCGGCCGCTACGGCGCCGCCCGCGTGCTGCTCAAGCCGGCGGCGCCGGGCACCGGCGTCATCGCCGCCGGCGGCATCCGTGCCGTCCTCGAGCTGGCCGGTGTCCGCGACATCCTCACCAAGTCGCTGGGCTCCGCCAACCCCATCAACCAGGTGCGCGCCACCGTCGCGGGCCTGCAGTCCCTCAAGACGCCGGAGGGCGTCGCGCGTCTGCGCGGCATCCCGGTCGCCGAGGTGCTCGGCCTCGCGCAGCGCGAGCCGGAGAGCGCCGCGGCGGCCGCGAAGGAGGCTTGACGCGAATGAGCCAGATCGAGGTCACGCAGGTGAAGAGCGCGATCGGGCATCGACCCGAGCACCGGGGCACGCTGCGCGCGCTCGGCCTCAAACGCATCCGTCACACCGTGGTCCACGAGGACACTCCCGTGATCCGCGGCATGGTCAAGAAGGTGGCGTTCCTCGTCGAGGTGCGCCCGGCAGCGAAGAAGTCGTGACATGACTGAGGAACTCGGACTCCACAATCTGCGCCCCAACCCGGGCTCGACCAAGGCGGCGAAGCGGGTCGGCCGCGGCAAGGCCAGCGGGCAGGGCAAGACGGCCGGCAGGGGCCACAAGGGCTACAACGCGCGCTCCGGCGGCGGTGTGCGGCCGGGCTACGAGGGTGGCCAGATGCCGCTCTACATGCGCCTCGGCAAGCTGCGCGGCCCCCACATGAAGAAGAGCATGCCGATAGGGCCGTTCCGCACTTCCGCGGTGCCGGTCAACGTCGGTCGTCTCGCGGGCGCGTTCGCCGCCGGCGACGAGGTGACTCCCGAGGCACTGGTGGCGAAGGGCATCGTCAAGAACACCCGTACGCCCATCAAGGTGCTGGGCGGCGGGGAACTCAGCACGGCGCTCACCGTGCGCGTCCATATGTACTCCCGCAGCGCCGTCGCCAAGATCGAGGCGGCCGGCGGCAAGGCCGAGCTCATCTGAGCGGTCCCGGAGGGTCGCCGTGAACAACAAGCTCTGGCAGTCGCTCGCCAACGCCTGGAAGATCCCGGACCTTCGCACCAAGCTGCTCTTCACCGCGGCCATGGTCGCGATCTACCGGTTCGGCTGTTTCGTGCCGGTGCCGGGGATCGACCTGAAAGCGCTCGAGGATTTCTTCGCGCAGGGCGGCGCGGGCGTGATCGGGTTCCTCGACCTCTTCTCCGGCGGCGCCCTGCGTCGCGTCGCCGTGTTCGCGCTCGGCATCATGCCGTACATAACGGCGTCGATCATCATGCAGCTCCTCACGGTCGTCATCCCCAAGCTGGAGGAGCTGGCCAAAGAGGGCGAGCAGGGCCAGAAGCAGATCACCAAGTACACCCGCTGGCTCACCGTCGGCCTCTCGTTCGTCCAGTCGCTGGGCTACATCGTCCTGTTCCGTCAGCTCAACGCACTGCCCGATCTCACCTGGTGGCGCGCCGCGCTGATCGTCTCCAGCCTGGTCACCGGCGCGGTCGTCGTGATGTGGCTGGGCGAGCTCATCACGGCGCGCGGCATCGGCAACGGCATGTCGATCATGATCTTCATCAGCATCGTGTCGCGCATCCCCTCCGGCGCGCAGCAGCTGTTCTCGATGGACATGCTCCCGATCGTCCTCTTCATGGTGATCGGTATGGCGGTGATCGTGGGCGTCATCTGGATCACCAGCGGCGAGCGGCGCATCCCGGTCCAGTACGCCAAACGCGTGGTGGGGCGGCGCATGATGGGCGGCCAGAGCACCTTCATCCCGCTCAAGGTCAACATGGCGGGCGTGATCCCGGTCATCTTCGCCTCGTCGGTCATGATGATCGTCCCGACGTTCACCCAGTTCCTGGGCACCGACGGCATCGGAGGCTGGTTCGAGCGCACGTTCGGGCCGAGTACCCTCCTCTACATCATCGGCGAGGCCATCCTGATCGTCATCTTCACGTACTTCTATACGGCCGTGACGTTCAACCCCGTCGACCAGGCCGACAACCTCAAGAAGTACGGTGGGTTCATCCCCGGGGTACGCCCCGGTCGGCCCACGGCGGAGTATCTGGACCGTATCCTCACGCGGCTGACGTTCCCCGGCGCGCTCTTCCTGGCATCCCTGGCGGTCCTGCCCTGGCTGCTCTCCCGGCCGCCGATCAACGTGCCGTTCTACTTCGGCGGCACCTCCCTCCTGATCGTCGTCGGCGTCGCACTCGACACGATGCGGCAGATGGAGGCGCAGCTCCTCATGCGGCACTACGAAGGCTTCCTCAAGTAGGAGGGCGGGTGAGCGCGCGCAACGTGATCCTTCTCGGCGGGCCGGGCGCGGGCAAGGGCACGCAGGCCGGCCTGATCGTGGCCGACTACGGTCTGCCGCACATCTCCACCGGTGAGATGCTGCGCGCCGCCGTCGCCAAGGGCACGGCGATGGGCCGCGAGGCGCAGAGGTCCATGGAGAGCGGCTCTCTCGTGCCGGACGAGGTCGTCATCGGCGTGGTCCGCGACCGGCTCGCCGAGCCCGACGCGGCCGCCGGCTTCCTGCTCGACGGCTTCCCCCGCACCGTACCGCAGGCCGAGGCGCTCGACGCCATGCTGTCCGAGACAGGCAGGGCGGTGACCCACGTGGTGGCGATCGAGGTGCCGGCCGAGGAGCTGGTACAGCGCATCGCGGGGCGGCGGTCATGCCCGGTCTGCGGCAGGATCTACAACGTCACCTTCGATCCGCCGCGGTCCGCCGGACTGTGCGACGTCGACGGCGCCGAGCTGGTGCAGCGGGCCGACGACAACGAGGAGACCGTGCGCAACCGCATCCGCGTGTATGAGGAGCAGACCGCCCCTCTACTGGGCTACTACGAGGCCAGGGGCGTGCTCGAGCGCGCGTTCGGCGGCGGCAAGCGGCCGGACGAGGTGTACGCGCAGGTCAAGCGGATCCTCGCGGACCGACCCGCGTGATCGTCCGCAAGTCGGCAGGGGAGATCGCCAAGATCGCGGCTGCGGGCGCGATCCTGGCGGACTGCATCGACGCCCTCAGCGAGGCGGCCGTGCCGGGCATCACGACCGGTGAGCTCGACCGGCTGGCGGAGCGGTTCATCCGGCGGCGCAAGGGGGTCCCGACGTTCCTGGGCTACCGGGGCTTCCCGGGATCCATCTGTGCGTCGCCCAACGACATGGTGGTGCACGGTATCCCCGGCAAGTACCGCGTCGCCGAGGGCGACCTGCTCAGTCTCGACGTCGGCGTGACCCTGGACGGGTACGTGGCCGACTCGGCCGTGACCCTGCCGATGGGCGCCGTCGAACCCGAGGCCCGGCGTCTGCTGGACGTCACCCGTGAATCTCTCGAGGCCGGCCTCGCCGAGTGCCGTGAGGGCCGGCGCCTGGGCGACATCTCGCACGCCGTCCAGGAGGTCGTCGAGGCGGCGGGCTTCAGCGTCGTGCGCGCCCTCGTCGGCCACGGGGTCGGCAGGGAGATGCACGAGGATCCGCAGATACCGAATTACGGTGACCCCGGCCGTGGTCCGCGGCTGGAAGAAGGCATGGTGTTCGCCATCGAGCCGATGGTGGACGCCGGCGCCCACGACGTCGTCGTCGCCGACGACGGGTGGGCGATCCACACGGCCGACGGGTCACTCTCGGCGCACTTCGAGCACACCGTCGCGGTGGGCAGGAAGGGGCCGCGCGTGCTCACGCGCCGCCGCTCGGAGAGGAGCGGCGCGGGGGCGTGAGCAGTGCACAACAGCGGGCGCGGGCCTCGGCCGCCGCGTCCCCCATCGGCGGCGGGGTTTGTGAGACCCGCCGCCTGTGGTAGTATGTCAGGCCGCTGTCTGTCGACGAGTGGGGAGCATGGCGAACAAAGAAGAAGCCATCGAGATCGAGGGCGAGGTCGTCGAAGCGTTGCCGAACACGATGTTCCGCGTCCATCTCGACAACAACCATGAGGTCCTCGCCCACATCTCGGGCAAGATGCGCATGAACTACATCCGCATCCTGCCCGGCGACAGGGTGAAGGTCGAGCTGTCGCCGTACGACCTCAGCAGAGGCAGGATCACGTACCGGTTCAAGTAGCGACCCGAGAGAGGTCGCCCGGAGGCGGTGCACGCAGGCTGTCCGGCCTGCCGCGCCCGTCCAAGCGAGGGTCACCGATGAAGGTAAGAGCATCAGTCAGGCCGATGTGCGAGAAGTGCAAGATCATCCGTCGTCACGGGACGGTGCAGGTGATCTGCGCCAATCCGCGTCATCGCCAGAGGCAGGGGTAAGCCGGCATGGCACGTATCGCAGGCGTCAACATCCCCCCGCAGAAGCGGGTCGAGATCGGACTCACATACATCTACGGGGTGGGACGCTCCACCTCGAACAAGGTCCTCGCACTCGTGGGCATCGATCCCGACACCAAGGTCCGCGACCTGACGGAGGAGGAGATCATCAGGTTGCGCGACGCCATCGACCGGGAGGTCACGGTCGAGGGCGACCTGCGTCGTGAGCGCTCACAGAACATCAAGCGTCTCATGGACATCGGCTGCTACCGCGGGATCCGTCATCGCCGCGGCATGCCGGTGAACGGACAGCGCACGCGCACCAACGCGCGCTCGCGCAAGGGCCCGAAGAAGACGGTCGGCGGCAAGCGCAAGAAGTGACCGCAGAACAGCGGAGGAGTAGAGCAGAGTGGCCAAGCCCCAGAGAGCCAAAGGTCGTCAGCGCCGCAAGGTCCGCAAGAACATCGCCGTCGGCCAGGCGTACATCAAGACGTCGTTCAACAACACCCAGGTGACGCTCACCGACAAGGAGGGCAACGTCATCGCGTGGGAGACGGCCGGGTCGGTCGGGTTCAAGGGCTCGCGCAAGAGCACCCCGTTCGCCGCCCAGGTCACGGCGGAGTCCTGCGCCCGGAAGGGCATGGAGCACGGCCTGCAGAAGGTCGAGGTCTTCGTGCGCGGCCCGGGCTCGGGGCGCGAGACCGCCGTGCGCTCGCTTCAGGCCGCCGGCCTCGAGATCATCAGTGTCAAAGACGTGACGCCGGTGCCGCACAACGGCTGCCGTCCGCGCAAGCGTCGCCGGGTCTAGGAAGGTCCACGTGGCGAGAGATACATCAGCGCAGTGCAAGCAGTGCCGCCGGGAGAGCGAGAAGCTCTTCCTCAAGGGTGAGCGCTGTCTCACCGACAAGTGCGCCGTCGAGCGGCGCGCCTTCCCGCCGGGCGAGCACGGCCGCGGCCGGATCAAGCAGAGCGAGTATCTGCTCCAGCTCCGTGAGAAGCAGAAGGCACGGCGCTACTACCAGATCCTCGAGAAGCAGTTCCATCACTACTACGAGGTCGCCAGCCGCAAAGACGGCATCACGGGCGAGAACCTCCTCAGGCTGCTCGAGATGCGGCTCGACAACGTCGTGTACCGCCTCGGTTTCGGCGCGTCGCGGCGACAGGCCCGCCAGCTCGTGCGGCACTCCCACTTCACGGTGAACGGCAAGAAGGTGGATATCCCGTCGTACCAGGTGCGTCCGGACGACGTGATCGCCATCCGCGGCAACAGCAAGGCCGCCGAGACCGTCCGCGAGGCGACCGATCTCACGTCGTCTGTGGCGCCCTGGCTCCTGGTCGACCACGACAATCTCACCGGCAAGGTCCTGCGTGCGCCCGAGCGCGACGAGATCGACACCCCGGTGCAGGAGCAGCTCATCGTCGAGCTGTACTCCAAGTAACCCGCTGCAGCAACTCACCCGCGGCGAAGACCCTACAGGAGGCCAGTTGCTACAGTTCCAGATGCCCAACATCACGCGTGAGCAGCTCGCCGGCAACCGGGCTCGGTTCGAGGTCGAGCCACTCGACCGTGGTTTCGGGCACACGTTCGGCAACGCGCTGCGTCGCGTCCTGCTCTCGTCGCTCGAGGGCGCGGCCGTCAGTTCGGTGAAGATCGAGGGTGTGGCGCACGAGTTCACCACCATCAAGGGGGTGAAGGAGGACGTCACCGACATCATCCTCAACCTCAAGGACCTGGTCTGCCGGCTGCACGGCGAGCTCGACGAGGTCCAGGTGCGGCTGTACAAGGACAAGCCCGGCAAGGTGGTGGCGGCCGACATCGACATCCCCGCCGAGCTCGAGATCCTCAACCCGGACCATCGCATCGCGACGCTGTCGGACGGTGGCGCGATCGAGATGATGCTCAACATCAGGCGGGGGACGGGCTACGTGTCGGCGGAGGGCAACAAGACGCCGGAGACCGTCATCGGCGTGATCCCGATCGACTCCATCTTCAGCCCCATCAAGCGTGTCTCGTACCACGTCGAGAGCGCTCGCGTGGGTCAGCGCACCGACTACGACAAGCTCATCCTCGACATCGCGACGAACGGCGCTCTCACGCCCGAGGAGGCCCTGCGCGAAGCAGCCGAGATCCTCGTCGATCGTCTGTCGATCTTCACCGACCCCGACCGCACGCGTGCCGGCGACGAGTTCCCCATCGAGGGCCTCACCACGGCGCCGGTGGGCGGCGGCATGGACGACGTGCTCATCGAGGAGCTGGAGCTCGGCGTCCGTTCGTACAACTGCCTCAAGCGCGAGGGCATCCAGACCATCGGCGACCTGGTCTCCAAGACGGAGGCCGAGCTGCTCAACATCCCCAACTTCGGCAAGAAGAGCATCGACGAGGTCAAGGACAAGCTCACCGAGCGCGGGCTCTCACTCCGGAGCGACGAGTAATGCGCCATCAGAACTCAGGCCGCAAGCTCAACATGGCTCCCGACCGGCGGCGCTCCCTGCTGTCGGGGCTGGCCTGCCAGGTGCTCGAGCACGAGAAGGTCAAGACCGGCGTGCAGCGGGCCAAGGAGGTCCGGCCTCTGATCGAGGAGGCCATCACGCTGGGCAAGCGCGGTGACCTGCACGCGCGCCGGCAAGCCATCGCCATGCTGCGCAACAAGAAGATCGTCTACAAGCTCTTCAACGACGTCGCGCCGCGCTACGCGGACCGGAGCGGCGGATACACGCGCATCGTCAAGCTGGGGCCGCGTCCGGGCGACGGCAGCGAGCGCGTGTACATCGAGCTGGTCTGACGATCGACCACAGATGTGAGGACGGCGGGCGGGCGGCCATGGGCCCCCGCCCGTCGCCGCTCGGGCCACACGTCCCGGACGCCGTCAGCGGCCCGCCGCCCCCGCTCTGGACCGTCGGCCGGGGCGTCGCGACGATGCGGTAAGCTTCGTCCGCCATGACCCCTCCTCACGACGCCAGTGACGCCCCGACGGCCGAGCCGGCCGAGGCCGGTCCCGGCCCTCACGCGGGTCCGGCGCTCGAGCTCCGCGGTCTGCGCTACCGCTACCCCGGCGCGGCCGTCGATGCCCTCGCCGGAGTCGACCTCGCCGTGGCCGTCGGCGAGTCCGTGGCCGTGGTCGGCGCCAACGGCTCGGGCAAGTCGACCCTCGCCCGCCTGCTCGGCGGTCTCGAGCGGCCGGCCTCGGCCGAGAGTGCAGTCGTCTGCGGCCACGACCTGCTGACGGACGACGGCCGTATGGCGGCGCGTCGGGACGTGGGCGTGCTCTTCCAGAACCCTGAGAACCAGCTGGTCGCGCAGTGCGTCGAGGAAGATGTGGCGTTCGGGCTGGAGAACCTCAGATGGCGGCCGGACGACATGCGGCGTCGCGTGGATGCGATGCTCGCCCGCTTCCGGCTCACGGATCTGCGCTCCCGTGAGCCGCATCTGCTCTCCGGCGGTCAGAAGCAGCGCACGGCCTTGGCGGGCGTGCTGGCGGTTCCGCGTCGCGTAGTGGTGCTGGACGAGCCGACAGCCATGCTCGACCCGGCGGGCCGTGAGGAGGTGCTGCAGGCGGTGGCAGGTCTGCGGGCCGACGGTCTCACGGTCGTCCTCGTCACCCAGGAGATGGACGAGGTGGTGGGCGTCGACCGCGTCGTGGCCCTCGAGGCGGGGTCCGTGGCGTACGAGGGCGGCGTCTCCGGGTTGTTCGCGGACACGGCTCTG
>JAAYBE010000312.1 GCA_012719015.1 Actinomycetota bacterium | reverse complement strand
GGGCCCGTTCGACAACTACGCCTGGATCGCGGCGCCCGGCAAACTCGTCCTGACCTTCCTCATGGTGGTGGGCAGGCTCGAGCTCTACACCGTCCTGATCCTGTTCACGCCGGGCTTCTGGCGCTGAGCACGAGCCGCGCCGCCGCCGCGCCGGGCCGGCGCGGCGGCGGCGCGACGAAGGGCCGGACAGGGAGCGGGTATACTCGGCGGGCGGGAGCTTCGACGATACGCGGCTCGCTCCCCATGCAAGCCGGACACCACCGCGGCGCGACCGGCGTCGGCAAGGAGGCAACGTGAGTGAGCATCGCAGGCTGAGGAGTGCACCGGCGATCGCACTGGCCGCTCTCGTGCTCACCGTCGTCCTCGCGGGTTGTGGCAACGCAGGCACCCCCGGCGAGGAGCCTTCGACCATCTACCCCGAGACGTCACCGACCGGGACGTTGCCGGCGCTGAAGGCCTATCTCGACGACGCCGAGCAGGTGCTGAGCCAGGTTGCAGCCACGGCGACCGCGCTGCCCGACGCCGTGCAGGGAATGAGCCGGACTCCTGACGACACCTGGGCCTCCTCAGCGGAGCAGCTCAAGAGCATCTCATCACAGCTCGGCGACGAGGCCGCGGCGCTCGCCGCGCTCGAGCCACCGCCCGCGCTGCAGCCGGTGCAGGACGCGGTGGTGAAGGGCGTCCAGGCCACGCAGAAGAGCGTGGACAAGCTGGCCGACGCCCTCGAGTCAGGCGTGCAGAGCGCCGCGACGAGCAAGGCCCGGGCCCAAGCGACCGTCGGCAAGCTGAAGGCGCAGCTTGACGGCCTGAGCCGGCAGCTGCGCGGGGCGATCGAGAGCCTGCGTGGGCAGTAAGGCCCGCTCGGCCGACGCATCCGCGCCGGCGGATCCGGCCCCACACCCTATCGGCCTCGCCCCCGGCCCCCGCCCCAAGCCCGGCCCCGGCTCCCGCCTCAGCCCCGGCTACGGCCTCAGCCCCGGCCTCGCCCGCGAGGCTCACCCCGAGGGGTCCGCCTCCGAGCGTGCCGCCTCCGAGCGTGCCGCCTCCGCGTGAGCCGCCTCCGCGTGAGCCGCCTCCAAGCGGGTCCCCACCTCGACTCGGAACTCGGTGAGCCTGTCCGTCCAGCTCACTCCACCCACATCCGAGAGATCCTGGTCAATCCACTCGTAGCGATGCGGTCTCACCGGGATGTCGTTCTCCATGAAGAAGTCGGCCCCGAGGTCGTCCGTGAGCCCCCAGGGAGTCTCGAACAGCGTCCCCCGAGGCAGCCGCCCGAACTGCTCGGCGGCTCCGCCGCCCTCCGACTGCATGTCCCGCGCAACCGCCGATCCGCCCTGCCGACTCTGATGCCCCTCGGCGACGAGCCGGTCGTAGGTCCGTCGCGACAAGACCACGGCGGCCACGGAGCCTCGCTGGACGACGAAGACCGGTGCGCCTTCGGCCAACGGACCGCTGATGATCGCCGCGGTACGACGTCGCAGCTCGGTGATGGTGATGATGTGAGGTGAGTCCACACGGCCTCCAGACCGCCTCTTGGGCAAAGGTAGTCGCTGCCGGGGCACCGGTACAGGCTCACGATCCGCCGGCGATGGATACGATGCGATCCGGGGTGACGCCGTGCACGACGCCACAGCTGGTGCCGTGACTGACGCTATGGGCGCCTCCCCGAGCGACACCACGAACGGCTCTTTGGGTGACGCCACGGATGGTGCCATGGGTGACGCCATGGACGGTGCCATGGGTGACGCCACGAATGACAGCATGACGAACGTCGTTGACGGCAACGCGCGTGGCGTCGTGGGTGAGGTCGCTGACGACGCCGCCGATGGCGCCATAGGTGACTCCACCGGCCGCAAGACACCATGACGCACCGGTGCGGCGATGCCGAGCGGCGACTCGACGCGCCGCGCTGCTCTGTTTGACGCGCCACGATGCCTCATTCCACGTGCCGTTCGGTGCGCCATTCGACGGGTCGTTCGGTGCGCCACCGGCAGGGTCGCCGGGATCACGGAGTCATTCGCGTGCGCGGGTGGCGGCGACACATGGCGCGGGTGGCGGCGACGCGGGACTGGCGCGGCCGCGAGCGGCTTCAGGACGGGTCGCCGCGCGTGCGCCCGCCCGAGGTCGGGTCGTCGTGCACGGCGGCGGGCGCGCCCTCGCCCGGCCGGATCGGTCCGGTCGCCCCCCG
>JAAYBE010000311.1 GCA_012719015.1 Actinomycetota bacterium | reverse complement strand
TGCCCGCCGACGTCTCCGCGCTGGGCGTCGCGTGGCTGCAGGGGATTGTAGACACCCTCGTCCGGCGGGCCGCCGCCCTGCTGCGCCCGCTGGCCGTACACAACGACGCGACGACCGTCGTCTCCCGACGCGGAGGATGAGCCATGGGCAGACTGTTCGGCACCGACGGGATCAGAGGCGAGGCGAACCGCTACCCGATGGACGCCACGACCGCCTTCTCGCTCGGACAGGCGATCACGTACGTCCTGCGCAAGCCGGGCCACACCACCCGCATCATCGTCGGCAAGGACACGCGCATCTCGGGCTACATGCTGGAGAGCGCGCTGCAGTCCGGCATCACGTCGATGGGCGGCGACCCGTATCTGGTCGGCGTCCTGCCGACCCCCGGCATCGCCTTCCTCACTGAGAGCATGCGCGCCGACGCCGGCCTCGTCATCTCCGCCTCGCACAACCCCTACGAGGACAACGGCATCAAGGTCTTCTCGGGCAACGGCTCCAAGCTCTCAGACGCCCAGGAGGAGGAGATCGAGGAGCTCATGCTCGGCGGCACGCTGCCCGACAGGGTGCCCAAGCCGCGCGAGATGGGACGCGCCTACCGGCTGGGCGACGCCGACGGACGCTACATCGTCTTCCTCAAGAACACCTTCCCGCGCAGCCTCTCGCTCGAGGGCGTGAAGATCGCCGTGGACGCGAGCGAGGGCGCCACCTATCGCGTCGCGCCGGAGGCCCTCACCGAGCTGGGCGCCGACCTCACCGTCATCCACGACGAGCCGGACGGCCTCAACATCAACCGCGACTGCGGCTCGCAGCACACCGCCGACCTGCGCCGGGCGGTGCTCGAGAACGGCGCCGCCGTCGGCCTCGCCTTCGACGGCGACGGCGACCGGCTGATCGCCGTCGACGAGAAGGGCGCCGAGATCACCGGCGACCAGATCCTCATCATCCTCGCGCGCCAGCTCAAGGAGGAGGGCAAGCTCAAGAACGACCTGCTGGTGAGCACGGTGATGAGCAACCTCGGCCTGACCCTCGCCTGCAAGCGGTACGGCTTCAAGCACCACGCCTCCAGGGTGGGCGACCGCTACGTGCTCGAGGACATGCGGCGCCTGGGCGCGGTGATCGGCGGCGAGGACTCGGGCCACATGATCTTCCTCGAGCACCACACCACCGGCGACGGCATCCTCACGGCGTTGCAGCTGCTGGCGGCGATGCTCAAGACCGGGCAGCCGCTCTCGGAGCTGGCGACGCTCATGGAGGTCTTCCCCCAGAAGCTCGTCAACGTGGACGTGAGCCGCAAGCCCGACATCGCCACCGTCCCGGAGATCGTCGCCGCGATCCGCCGCGTCGAGGAGGAGCTCGAGGACGAGGGCCGTGTCCTGGTCCGCTATTCGGGCACGCAGAGCATGTGCCGGGTCATGGTCGAGGGACCCACCGAGGAGGCGACCGCCAGGTACTGCGACCTGGTCGCCGGCGTGGTCAGGGACACCATCGGCTGACGGGAAGGGACGCGCATGCCGTTCACGATCCACATCGCCCGCGACTTCGACCAGATGAGCGAGGTCGCCGCCGGCCTCGTCCTGGCCGACATCGTCGAGAAGCAGGCGGCCAGGCCCGACTACGTGCTCGGCCTGGCCACCGGCAACTCGCCCACCGGCCTCTACAAGCACCTGGCGAAGGCGTTCAACGCCGGGGCGGCCGACGCGCGTCGCATCCGCACCTTCAACCTCGACGAGTACGTCGGCCTGCCGGGCGAGAACGCCCAGCAGCGCAGCCTGAACCCCGAGTCGTACACCTACTTCATGGCCACCGAGCTCTTCGGCCTGATGCGGCACAGGTTCGCCGAGACCAACGTGCCGTGGGGCACGCTGATCGACGGCGACGAGCTGGAGGCCGCGCTACAGGCGCATCCCGAGGACGTCGAGCTGCGCGGCTCGGACGACGGCAAGGAGATCGCGATCCGCCCCGGAGCGACCGGACTCCTCCGCCGGATCGGCGACGAGGTCCTCGACGCCTACGCCGCCAAGATCGCCGCGGCCGGGGGCATCGACCTGCACGTCGTCGGCTGCGGCGGCCGCGGCCACGTGGCGTTCCACGAGTGCGGCATCCCGTTCGCCGGCGGCCGCGTGCTGCTGGTCAGGCTCGACGACAACACCGAGGAGAACGCGGTCACCGACGGCCACTTCGCCTCCAAGGACGAGAGCCCCCGTTA
>JAAYBE010000041.1 GCA_012719015.1 Actinomycetota bacterium | reverse complement strand
CGGCGACGGCCTCGAGCGGGTCGCCGAGGCTCGCCGAGACGGCGGCCGCCACCGCGCCCTCGACGAGCGGCGCGGCCGTGAGCCGCACCTTGCCGCGCCGCTCCTCGTCGAGGAGGTCGACGGCCAGCTCGGCCGAGAGGACGGCGCTGCCGAGGTCCATGAGCACGAGCACGCCGTCGTCCGACCAGACCTCCTCGACCGCCCGCAGCACGCGGGCCGCGTCCGTCCCCAGAGCGTCGCCGGGTCCGTCGAGCCCGGCCGCCGTGGCGAGACGCACTTCAGGGCCCGCCATCTGCGCGGCCAGCTCGACCACGCCGTCGGCGAGGCGGACGCTGTGACTGACGATGACGAGGCCGACCATGCGTCACACAGGGTCGTCTGCGGCGGGCATTGGCTCGTCCTGCGGCGCGTGGGCCGCGCCGCACGCCTCGAGCGCTCGCGCCGCTGCCTCGAGCAGCAGCCACGACGAGGTGGCGCCCGGATCCTGGTGCCCGGCGCTGCGTTGGCCCAGGTAGCTGGCGCGTCCCTTGCGAGCCACGAGCGGGATCGTCGCCCGCATACCCTCCGCCGCGACCCGCGCCGCCTCTCGCGTGGCCGCGGCAGGCGCGGAGCCGCGCGCCGCGGCGGCTCCCAGCGCCACCGCGGCCGGCAGCAGCGCGTCCACCATGGTCTTGTCTCCGGTCTCCGCCCTGCCGCGCATCTGCACGCCGGCGACGCCGGCGGCGACGGCCTCCGCCCACTCGGTCGCCGTCAGCGCGGTGCGCTCCCCGGCCGCCTTGCCCATCTCCAGGAAGAAGGTCCCGTACAGGGGCCCGGCGGCTCCTCCTACCGTGGAGACGAGCGTCATGCCGGCCGTCTTCAGCAGCGGGCCGAGAGGCGGCGGCGTCGCAGCCTCGTCCGGCCCGCCGCCGTGCGGCCCCTCCTGCGCCGGCCCCTCGCCGCCCGCCGCCGCGAGCCTGGCGACGACCGCCCGCATGCCGCGATCCATGTTGACGCCGTGGTCGGCGTCGCCGATGGCCGCGTCGAGCTCGGTCAGCTCGTCACGCCGCTCGGCGACGGCGGCGGCGTAGGCCCGCAGCCAGGCGGCCACCGCGGCGGCGTCCACCAGGTCCCGCGCGGCGCCGGACGCCGGGCCGGCGGCGCCGGGCGCGGCGCTCATGCGCCCCACCGCAGTCCGGGCGTGTCCACCGGGGCGTCCCACAGCCGCGTCAACTCGTCGTCGAGCCGGAGCAGGGTGACCGAGCAGCCGGCCATGTCGAGCGAGGTCATATAAGAGCCGACCAGGCTGCGCGTGATCGCGATGCCGCTCTCCTCCAGAAAGCGGTGCAGTGCGGCGTACACGACGTACAACTCCATGAGCGGGGTGGCGCCCATGCCGTTGACGAAGGCGAGCACCTCGTCGCCGGCGCGGAACGGCAGGTCGGCGACCACCGCGGTGGCGAGCGTCTCCACGATCTCCGTCGCGCTCGCCAGCGGCCGGCGCTCGCGCCCGGGTTCGCCGTGGATGCCGATGCCGACCTCCATCTCGTCCTCGCCGAGCTCGAAGGTCGGCCTGCCGGCCGCCGGCACGGTGCATGAGGTGAGCGCCACGCCCATGCTGCGGCTGCGCTCGTCCACCGTGCGGCAGAGGCCGGCCACCGCCGCGAGGGGCCGGCCCTCCTCCGCCGCGGCGCCGCAGATCTTCTCGGCCAGCACGGTCGCGCCCACGCCGCGCCGCCCGGCCGTGTACAGGCTGTCCTCCACGGCGACGTCGTCGGCGATCACGACCTGCTCCACCTGGAGCCCCTCGTCGCGCGCGAGGTCGGCGGCCATCTCGAAGTTCATGACGTCGCCGGTGTAGTTCTTGACGATGTGCAGCACCCCGGCGCCGCCGTCCACGGCCCTGGTCGCGGCCAGCATCTGGTCGGGCGTGGGGGAGGTGAAGACCTCGCCCGGGCAGGCGGCGTCCAGCATGCCCGGGCCGACGAACCCCCCGTGCATCGGCTCGTGGCCCGACCCGCCGCCGGACACGAGCGCCACCTTGCCCGCCACCGGGGCGTCGGCGCGCGCGATCCAGTGCGGGTCTGTGTGCACCACGAGGCGCCCGGCGTGAGCCAGCGCGACGCCGGCCAGCTCCTCTCTCACCACGTCGTCCGGGCGGTTGATGAGCTTCTTCATGGCATCCCCTCCAGCCTCTGCCGCCGGTCGCCCGGGCGGCGTCACCGTCACTCCCCAATCGTTCTTCGCCGGCCGGCGCGCGTCAAGGCCGGAGGGTCCGCTGCTCCCGCGTGTGCGTCGCCCCGGACCGTCATGCAGGGCCGGATAGCGTGCACGGCAGCAAGACCGTCGCGGTGGGAGGTACGTGGACCGTCACCGGTTCGACCTCTTCCGTTCGTCCTTCATCCGTGAGCCGGACATGTCCCGGGTTTTGGACCGCGGACTCGAATGGTATAGATTACGGCGTGGACGGGTCTGTAGCCCGCACATCACGTCAGTCAAGCATCGATGGATGGAGGATGATATGCCTCGTGTCGCGAAGCCGTATCGTCTCGTGCCCGCCGACGTGCCGGCCCTCACCGGACGTAACGCCGGAGTCTACACCGACATCGTCGCCGACTTCGTCGCCTCCGATCTGGAGTCGGCCCTGATCGAGCTGCCCGGGCGCAAGCCGAACTCGCTCAACGTCGGCCTGCGCAAGGCGGTGAAGGCGTCGGGCGCCTCGGTCAAGGTCAAGATGCGCCGCGGCGAGGTGTACCTCCAGAAGCTGTGATCCGGCCGGGCGCGCCTGTGCGTGCGGGCGCGCCCACACCTGGGCCGCCCCACGTGATGCCCGATGCAGCGGCCGGGTAGACTGGATCCATGACCGTGTCCTCTCCCGCGCCGGGCCGTCCCGGACTGCTGCGGCGCACGTTCCGCTCGCTCGCGATCCGCAACTACCGCCTGTTCTTCTTCAGCCAGGTCGTCTCCATGAGCGGGACCTGGATGCAGTCGGTGGCGCAGAACTGGCTGGTGCTCACCCTCACGGACAGCGCCCTGGCGCTGGGGGTCACAGTGGGCCTCCAGTTCGGTCCTGTGCTCGTCCTCGGGTCCTGGGGCGGGACGCTCGCCGACCGGGTCGACAAACGGCGTCTGCTGATGGCGACGCAGTCCGGCGCCGCCGTGCTCGCACTGGCGCTCGGGATCCTCGCGGCGGCCGGCGTCGTCAGCGTGTGGATGATCTGGGTGCTGGCCGGCCTCACGGGCGCGGTGACGGCGATCGGCTTCCCCTCCCAGCAGAGCTTCGTGTACGAGATGGTCGGCCCGGACGACGTGGCCAACGCCGTGGGCCTGAACTCGGTGGTGATCAACTCGTCGCGCATCATCGGCCCCGCCGTCGGCGGGGTGCTGATCGCCGGCGTCGGCGTGGCGCCGTGCTTCTTCTTCAACGCGGCCTCGTTCCTGGCCGTCATCGGGGCGCTGGCCGTCATGCGTCCCGCCGAGCTGCATCGCAGCGCACCGGCGCCGCGCGAGCCGGGGCAGGTCCGCGCCGGCCTGAGGCACGTGTGGCAGACGCCGTCCCTGCTCGTGCCCCTGGTGATGCTCGCCGTGATCAGCGTGCTGGCGTACAACTACTCGGTGATCCTTCCCCTGCTGACGAAGACGGTGTTCGGCCGCGGCGGCGGGTCTTACGGGGCGCTGTCGGCCGCGATGGGTGTCGGCGCGCTCGGCGGCGCCCTGCTCATGGCGAGCAGGGCGCGCCCCTCGCGCCGGCTCCTCCTGGGCGGCGCCTTCGTCTTCGGGGTCGCGACCATCTCCCTGGCACTCGCCCCCGGTTACTACGCGGGGCTCGCCGTCCTCGTGTTCCTCGGCGCCGCCGGGGTGCTCTTCATCAGCACGACCAACGCGATGCTGCAGCTGAACGCGGAGGACGCGATGCGCGGCCGCGTGATGGCGCTCTGGTCCATCGTCTTCCTCGGGAGCACGCCCATCGGCGGCCCCGTCACCGGCCTGCTGGTGCGCGGCCTTGGAGTGCGCTGGGCGATCGGCATCGGCGGCATCGCCGCCATGGTCGCCGCGGTGGGCGCGGAGCTGGCGCTGCGGCACCGGCGCCTCGTGGAGCAGGGCTGCTGCGAGGCGCCCGCCTGCCTGCCGGACGGGCCCACGCCGGGTGACGGGCTCTCCGAAGCCGTTGAGGTGGGCGCCGCCGGGCCTCGCCGGGACCCGCCGCCGGCGGCCGCCGGCGGCGCCCGGTGACGCGCCCGACTCACGCCGCACTCCTCAAGCGGGCCGCCGCCGTTGCCGATGCAGACCACGGCGCGGCGCACCGGCGCGGCGCCCCGCGCGAGCCTTCGACCCCAAAGGAGGGCGGTGCTTCTCCAGGGAAGCCTGCAGGAGTTCAGCCTCCCCAACATCCTCCAGCTGGTGAAGATGAGCGCCAAGAGCGGCTGCCTCACCATCCGGCGCGAGGGTGAGACGGGCAGGGTCTTCTTCCGCAACGGCTTCATCACCTACGCCACGTCCTCGCCGCAGGCGCTGCCGCTCGGCGAGCGGCTCGTCAAAGCCGGGGTCATCGGCAAGACCCAGCTCAAGCGGGCGCTGGACGCCCAGAGGCGCTCGCCGGACGGGGCGCGTCTGGGGCACGTCCTCCTGGAGGGCGGCGACATCGACCGCGAGACCCTTGAGCAGGCCGTGCGCGAGCAGATCGAGGACAGCGTCTTCACGTTCTTCGGGTGGCCTGACGGGGAGTTCCAGTTCGGCGCCGACGAGAGCCCTTCCGACGAGGACATCCTGGTCGAGCTCAACGTGGAGCACGTCATCATGGAGGGCTGTCGGCGGATCGACGAGTGGGAGCTCATCTTCCAGCAGCTCGGCTCCATGGAGCGGGTCCCGCGTCTCGCCTATAGCGACCACGTGGAGGAGGAGGGCGACCTGACCCTGACGGCCGAGGAGTGGCGCGTCGTGGTCCACATCGACGGGCACGCCGACATCAACACCATCCTGCACGAGTGCGGGCTCGACCGGTTCCGCGGCGCCAAGGTCATGTACAGCCTGTTCTCCAGCGGCCTCGTGACCGTGAGCGAGCCGGTCATCGAGGGCATCGGCAGGACCCTGAGCGTCGCCGTGCGCGGACCCATCGACACCTACAACGAGGTGTTCATCAGCACCCTGACGGACTCGGACACCGTCAAGCAGCTCAGGGTGGAGACGATCGACGAGACGGAGGTCGAGATCCCGGTGCTGGCCGGCCAGATGCCGGCGAACGGCAACGGGGATGGGGGCGACGGCGAGGACGCGGCGGCGCAGGACGTCCTCGTGTTCACGGTCTCCTCGGCGAGCCCGGAGGAGGCCTGGAGGAGGCTCGCCGCCGAGAGCTCGGCCTGGGTGCTGCTGGCCAACGCGAACGACGTCGACAGCCTGCGCTCGACCCGCGCCGACCTGCAGTTCGTCAAGCGTCTGGGCGACGTGCCCTACGTCGTCGCTCCCTACATGTCCATGGCCGGCGAGGAGTTGAGCCGCAAGCAGATCGTCAGGACGCTCGGCCTGGACGGCTCGACGCCGGTCGTGCCCTGTCAGTTGCGCGACCGTCAGTCGGTCGCGGAGGTGGTGCGCGCGGCCCTCGACCTCGCCGCCGCGCGCGCCCGCGGCTGACCCCCTCCCGGCGTCCGCCCGCCCCGCTTGTCTTCGCCCGCACCGGGGTCCATGATGTGCGGCGCAGGCGGGCCGTGCCCGGGCCCGCGCGAAGAAAGGACGCCAGCGCATGTACTATCCGAGCTACCGCATGAGGCGGCTGCGCCGCACCCCCGCCATCCGGGACCTGGTGCGCGAGACCAGGCTGCAGCTCGACGACCTCGTCTACCCGTTGTTCGTCGTCGCCGGCGAGAACGTCAAGAATCCCGTCAGCTCCATGCCCGGCGTCTTCCAGCTCTCCATCGCCAACCTGCTGCCCGAGGTGCGCGAGCTGGTCAGGCTCGGCATCAAGGCCGTGCTCCTCTTCGGCATCCCCGCCCACAAGGACCCCGCCGCCACCGGCGCCTACGACCCGGAGGGCATCGTCCAGCTCGCCGTCCGCGCCCTCAAGGACGAGTTCCCGGAGCTGGTCGTGATCACCGACGTCTGCCTCTGCGAGTACACCGACCACGGCCACTGCGGCGTGGTCCAGGAGGGTGAGGTGCTCAACGACGTCACCCTCGAGCTGCTCGCCAAGATGGCGATCACCCACGCCGAGAGCGGCGCCGACATCGTCGCCCCCAGCGACATGATGGACGGGCGCGTGGCCGCCATCCGCAACGCGCTCGACGACGAGGGGCTCACCGACACCATCCTCATGTCGTACTCGAGCAAGTTCGCCTCGGCCTTCTACGGCCCGTTCCGTGAGGCGGCCGAGTCGGCGCCGGCGTTCGGCGACCGCAAGACCTACCAGATGGACCCGGCCAACCTCGAGGAGGCCGTGCGCGAGTCCCTGCTCGACATCGAGGAGGGCGCCGACATGATCATGGTGAAGCCGGCGCTGCCGTTCCTCGACGTGATCCACGCCGTCAAGCAGGAGACCCGGTTCCCGCTCGCCGCCTACAACGTGAGCGGCGAGTACGCGATGATCAAGGCGGCCGCAGCCAACGGCTGGCTCGACGAGCAGCGCGCCGTGCTCGAGGCCGTCACGGGCATCAAGCGCGCCGGCGCCGACCTCATCATCACCTACCACGCCAAGGACATCGCCGGCTGGATCGGGTAGGCGCGGCGCGCCGGGCGAGGGTTTCCTTGACTCTCTCTCTCTCCTAGCAGGCTGCTGAACAAGCGCCCCCGATTAGGCGAGCTGAGAGGGATGACGACCCAAGAACCACGGAGAACAGGCGTGTGCTGCCCAGCAGGCTCGATCGAGGCCGATGAGGGGCCCCGCAAGG
>JAAYBE010000310.1 GCA_012719015.1 Actinomycetota bacterium | reverse complement strand
GGCCTTGGCGCGCTGGTAATACTCCTCCTGGGCGGCGAGGTCGAGCGAGGCCCAGTCCTCACCGCGCTCGGCGGCCAGCTCGGCGGCCGTGGTGACGCGGCGCACGAAGCGGTTGCCGGCCTCGCGCAGGGCGAGCTCCGGGTCGACCTTGAGCAGCCGCGCGACGTTGACGGTGGCGAAGAGCAGGTCGCCGACCTCGTGGATCACCCGGGGGTCGGCGTGGTGCGGGTCGGCCGGCGCCGCGGCCGGTCCTCCGGCGCCGGCCCCGGCGGCCTCCCGGAACAGCTCGGCCAGCTCGGCGCGCTCCTCGGCGATCTTGGGGAACGCCTGGGCGGCCGAGTCCCAGTCGAAGCCCACGCTCGCGGCGCGCTGCTGCAGCTTCTTCACGTACAGCAGCGCCGGGAAACCGGCCGGCACGTCGTGGAAGATGCCCTGCCGGCCCTCCTGCTCCACCTTGATGCGCTCCCAGCGGCTGCGCACGTCGGCCGGCGTCTCGGCCACGGCGTCGGCGAAGATGTGCGGATGCCGCCGGATCAGCTTGTCCTCGATCCCGTGCGCGACGCTGCCCAGGTCGCCGCCCCCCTGCTCGCTCAGCATCAGGGCGAGCAGCACGACCTGGAGGAGCAGGTCGCCGAGTTCGCCGTGCTCCGCCTCGAGGTCACCGGCGGCCACGGCGTCGGCCAGCTCGTGGACCTCCTCCACGGTGTAGCCGATGATGTCGCGCGGCGTCTGCTCCCTGTCCCAGGGGCACTCGACGCGCAGGACGTCGACGATGCGCTTGAGCGACACCAGCTCCTGGCCGAGAAGGGCGTCGTCGAACTCCCGACCGGGAGGGACGGTGACGACCGCGGGGGACGCAGCGGCGGAGAGGGACGAGGAGCCGGCCGCGAGCGCCCGCCGCCGAAGAGCGCGCGCCAGCTCCGGCCCGCCAGGACCGGCGAGCGCCACCGTCACGTCCTCCGTCACGGCCCGGCCGACGAGGTCGTCGAGCGCGGCGTCGTCGGCGGGATCCAGCTCGAGCAGCCGGCGAGGGCGGGCTGACTCGGCGATGAGCCGCCGGAGCTCGCCGTCAAGCCCGGCCGGCACGAAGACGGCCGGCGCCGAGACACCGGATGCGACGGCGCCGCCGCCGGAGAGGGCCTGCAGGGAGGCTGCGGGCGCCAGTCCGGCGGCGGCGCCGATGTGAACGAGCGTGAGGCCCACGCCGGCGCCGCCCGCGGCGACCGCCGTTACCCGGCCGAGGGCGAGGCGGCCGGACTCGGGGGGCCGGACGGGCTGGCCGCCGGGCTCGGCGAGGCGGTGAGCAACGCCGGGTCGAAGCCGGGGGCGTAGACGACCCCGGCGTCCTTCGTGGCCTGCTTGAGCCAGTCCTCCCAGGCGGTGGCCTGCTCCTGGTACTTGAGCTGCTGCTCGATGCTGGGCTTGGCCTGCTCGAAGGTCTGCTTGCTGCCCGGGGTCTTCCCGGTGACCTCGATCACGTGCCAGCCGAACTGCGTCTTGACGGGCTGCGAGATCTCGCCGACCGCGAGGTCGAAGGCCGCGTCCTCGAAGGGCTTGACCATGCGCCCCTTGGGGAAGTTGCCGAGGTCGCCGCCGTTGTTCTTGGAGCCGGGGTCCGTCGAGTACTGCTTGGCGACCTTCTTCCAGTTGGCGTCCGAGTGGTCCGCCTCGAGCAGGGCGCGGACCTTCTCGGCCTCGGCCTTGGTCTTGACCAGCACGTGGCGGGCGTCGACGCTCTCCGGCACGTTGAACTGCGCCTCGTTGCCCGGATCCTCGAAGAACTTCTTCAGGTCGGCCTCGCTGATCTTGATCTCGGAGTAGACCTTCTTCTGCACCTCGTCCTGCAGCATCTGCGCCTTGAGCTGCTGCTCGAGCTGCTCCTGGGTGACCGCCTGCTGCGCGAGCAGCTTGTCGAGCTTCTTCTGGCCGCCGACCTGCTGCACGATCTGCTTCATGCGCTCGTCGAAGGCCTTGTCGGTGACGGTGACACCCATCTCCGCCGCGCGCTGTTTGATGATCTCGTTCTGCACCAGGTAGTTGACGATGCTGGCCTTGAGCTGGTTGTAGTGCAGCGAACCTTCCTCGGGGAACTCCGGCGCGCCCTCCTGGGAGGCGTATTGCGCCTCGGCCTGCTTCCAGATCTGGTCGAACTGCTCCTGCGTCACGACCCCGTCGCCGACCGCGGCGATGGCGCCGGCGGGGACCTTCTTCGCCCCGCACGCCGACAGTGCGAGCGCCGGCACGACGAGGGCGAGGACGACCACGCCAACGATCAGTTTCTTCATAGGTTCTCTCTCCCAGCGATCGACGACCCGTCTCGGGACACACGAGTGGCGAGTATAGCATCGAGCGTAGCCTCGACCCACCGCAGCAGGGCGGGATCGCGGCCCTCCCGGTGGACCGCCAGCACCTGGTCCTTCTTGAAGTACGCGACACGGTCCACGGAGGTTCGTACGCGGTCGGCCCACCGGTCGTCCAGGCCCACCCCATCGAGCTGCAGGCGGCTGCCGCGGAACGCGACCGCGGAGGCGCCGAGTTCTGCCGCCTTGAGGCGGATCGCCTGCAGGGTGAGCAGGTTCTCGACCGGCTCCGGCGGAGGACCGAAGCGGTCGGCCAGCTCGGCCCGGACCTCGCCGACCTCGCCCACCGTGCGGGCGCGTGCGATACGCCGGTGCGCGTCGATCTTGGTCGCCTCGTAGGCGATGTACTCCGGGGGCACGTAGGCGGTGACCGGCAGGTCGACCCGGACCGGCGCGGTGGCCGTCACCCGCTCCCCGGCCAGTTCGCGCACCGCCTCGTCGAGCAGCTGCGCGTACATCTCGAAGCCGACGGCGGCGACGTGCCCGCTCTGCTCGTCGCCGAGCAGGCTGCCGGCGCCGCGGATCTCGAGATCCGCCATCGCGATCTTGAAGCCGGCGCCGAGGTCGGTGTGGTCGCTCAGCGTCGTCAGCCGCGCCGCCGCCTCGCCGGTCAGGAGGTCGTCGCTCGGGTACAGGAGGTAGGCGAACGCGTGCGCATCGCTGCGTCCGATGCGCCCGCGGATCTGGTAGAGCTGCGCCAGGCCGAGGAGGTCGGCGCGCTCGACGATCAGGGTGTTCGCCGTGGGGATGTCGATGCCGCTCTCGATGATCGACGTGGTCACCAGGACGTCGGCCTCGCCGGCGAGGAACGAGAGCATGACCTTCTCGAGCTGGCGTTCCTGCATCTGCCCGTGCGCCACCAGCACCCGGGCGGCCGGCGCGAGGGCACGCACATGCTCGGCCGCCCGGTCGATCGTCTCGACGCGGTTGTGCAGGTAGAACGCCTGTCCCTCGCGGGCGATCTCTTTCTCGATCGCCACCCGCACCAGTTCGTCGCGGTACTCCCCGATGTACGTGCGGATCTCGTGCCGGCCGCGGGGCGGCGTCTCGATCACGGAGATGTCGCGGATGCCGCTCAGGCTCATCTGCAGAGTGCGCGGGATCGGAGTGGCCGAGAGGCTCATCACGTCGACCTGCAGCTTGAGGTTGCGCAGGATCTCCTTCTGGCGCACACCGAAGCGCTGTTCCTCGTCGACGATGACCAGGCCCAGCTCCTTCGGTCGCACGTCGGTGCTGAGGAGCCGATGCGTGCCCACGAGGACGTCGATCTCGCCGCGCCCGAAGGCGGCGAGGGTCTTCTTCTGCTGCGAGGCGGTACGGAAGCGGGAGACCATGCCCACCTTCACCGGCAGGTCGGCGAAGCGCTCCTCGAACGTCATCCAGTGCTGTTCAGCCAGGATCGTCGTGGGCACGAGCACGAGCGTCTGCCGGCCCGCCTCGGCCGCCTTGAACGCCGCCCGCAGCGCGACCTCCGTCTTGCCGTAGCCGACGTCGCCGCAGATGAGGCGGTCCATGGGCTGCGGAGCCTCCATGTCGTTCTTGACGTCGTCGATCGCCTCGCTCTGGTCGTCGGTCTCCTCGTAGGGGAACGCGTCCTCCAGACGACGCATGAGCTCGCCGTCGGCCGGGTACGCGAAGCCCGGGACCGCCTGGCGGGCGGCGTAGAGCTGCAGCAGCTCCCCGGCCATCTCGACGACCGCCCTGCGGGCGCGTGTCTTGACCGTCTGCCAGTGCGCGCCGCCGAGCTTGTCGAGCGACGGGGCGGCGCCCGAGGCGCCCACGTAGCGGCTGACCTTGCCGATCTGGTCGTGAGGCACGAAGACCCGGTCGTCGCCGCGGAACTCGAGCAGCAGGTAATCGCGGGTGACGCCGGCCACGGTCCGCGTCTCGACAGCGGCGAAGCGGGCGATGCCGTGGTCCTCGTGGACCACGTGATCGCCGGGGCGCACGTCGAAGAAGGTGGTCAGCCGCGCGCCGGCCGCGAGGCGGCGTTCGCGCGGCGCGGCGCGGAGGAGCGCCCGTTCGTTGATCACGGCGAGCTTGAGGTCCTCAGACACGAACCCCTCGCGCAGGGGCGCGGCGAGGAAGTAGAGGCCGGGGCCCGCCTCCCCCAG
>JAAYBE010000309.1 GCA_012719015.1 Actinomycetota bacterium | reverse complement strand
GCGTCCATGCTGGCCGCGTCGGTGAGCAGGCCGTCGACGATCTCGATGATGTCGGCGTCGATCTCTCCGGTCTCGGCGGGGGGTTCCTCGGTCTCCTCGCGCGCGTCCCTGAGCTTGCCGCGCGAGCTGAAGTAGATGCCGACCGCCTCGTCGAAGGCGGACTCGCCGCAGATGACCGACACCACGCGCTTCTTGGTGCGCATGACGACCTCGTCGACGGTGATGATGTCGAGCGGGTTGGTCATGGCGAGCACCAGGCTGCCGTCCTCGTCGATGCTGAGCGGCATGACCCGGCGCCGCACGATGAAGTCGCGCGGGAGGAGCCCGAGGGCGGCCGGCTGCGGCGTGGTGTGCACGAGGTCGGCCACGCCGATGTGCATCTGGTCGGCGACGGCGGTGACGATGTCCTCTTCGGTCACGAGGCCCTCGGCCACCAGGACCTCGCCGAGGCGGCCGCCGCCGTTGCTCTGCCGCGCCAGCGCCGCCTTCACCTGCTCCTTCGTGACGACGCCGCTGGCGACCAGCAGGTCGCCCAGCTTGAGACGGCCGTTGACGGGCGTGGCGCTGCCCCTGGTCAGGGTCTCGAGCATGGCCCGCAGGTCGTCGGGCGAGAAGGGTTTGGTGACGTACTCGGCGGCGCCGGCGCGGTAGGCGTGCTCGAGCGTCGCGAAGTCGCTCGCCGACGACAGGGCCAGCACGGGGGCGCCGCGCAGGGCGGGGTCGCCGCTCACGAGCCGCAGGAGCTCGTAGGGGTCGCTACCGACCAGGTCGAGGTCGATCACGATCGCCGCCGGCGGGTCGTCGCGCAGCAGCCCGATGGTGGCGGGGTCGCCGGGACTCCCGGTGACGTCGAAGCTGGACGCCAGTGTCCGCGAGAGCTCGGCGAGCAGCTCGGTGTCGTCGTCGATGATCGCGAGGGTCTTCCTGGACATGGGCGGATGCACCTCCTGGCGGCTCTCGTCCAGTCTAGCGTATCGGCGTGACGCTGCAGGATGGTGAGCGGACGGCGGCGGTGGACGTCTCCGTGGCGCGCGGTGGACGAGTGCGCCCGTCGCGGCAGAGGGACGTGCGGCGCCTGCGCGGCGTGGGGGGATAGGCGCCGGGCCGGCGGGGGCCTTCGCCGGATGCGGGCTGTCCGGCTGTGTCTTATGAAGGAGACCGGCCCGGCTGAGAGAGGATGAGATGCCGGGCCGAGCGGCCCGGTGAGTTGTCCTGCCCGTGTCTCATGGTCGCTATCGGCAGACGCCGGCGCCGTTTGAAGGGCACCCGCGGCCAAAGCGTTGTCAGGTCCGGCGTCACTCGGCGCCGCGGTCCTCGGCTATACTCGCGCCGTCAAAGGAGCAAGGAGCGACGGTGTTCGACAAGGTCCTCATCGCCAACCGCGGCGAGATCGCCATCCGCGTGATCCGTGCCTGCCGCGAGCTGGGCGTGGGCACGGTCGCCGTGTACAGCGAGGCCGACGCCGACTGCCTGCACGTGCACTACGCCGACGAGGCCGTGTGCATCGGCCCGCCGTCGGCCGCGCAGAGCTATCTGGTCATGCCGGCGCTCGTCCAGGCGGCGCTGCAGACGGGCGCCGAGGCGATCCACCCGGGCTACGGGTTCCTGGCGGAGCGGGCGGAGTTCAGCGCCCTCTGCCGCGAGCACGGCATCAAGTTCATCGGGCCGTCCCCGGAGAGCATCGGGCTCATGGGCGACAAGGCGGCGGCGCGGGCCACCATGACCGCCGCCGGAGTGCCGGTGACGCCGGGCTCGGAGGGCATCATCGGGAACGCCGCCGAGGCCGAGGTGGTGGCCCGTGACCTCGGCGTGCCGCTGATGGTCAAGGCGTCGGGTGGCGGCGGCGGCAAGGGCATCCGCATCGTGAAGGACCTCTCCGAGCTCGGCTCCGCGGTGCGGCAGGCCCAGGCCGAGGCGGAGGCGGCGTTCGGCAACGGCGCCGTGTACGTCGAGAAGTACATCGGCGCGCCGCGCCACGTCGAGATCCAGGTGCTGGCCGACGGCCGCGGCCACGGAGTGCACCTCGGCGAGCGCGACTGCAGCATCCAGCGGCGCCACCAGAAGCTCATCGAGGAGGCGCCCTCGCCGGCCGTGGACGCGGACTTGCGGGCGGAGATGGGTGCCGCGGCGGTGGCCGCGGCCCTCGCCGCCGACTACGAGGGCGCCGGGACCGTCGAGTTCCTCCTCGACCGCGACGGCAGCTTCTACTTCATGGAGATGAACACCCGCGTGCAGGTCGAGCACTGCGTCACCGAGATGGTCAGCGGCGTGGACATCGTCAAGACGGGCATCCGGATCGCCGCCGGCGAGGGGCTGCCGCTCAGGCAGGAGGACATCGAGCTCGAGGGTCATGCCATCGAGTTCCGCATCAACGCGGAGGACCCGGCGCAGGGCTTCATGCCGTCGCCCGGGGTGGTCACGCGGTGGGCGCCGCCGGGCGGGCCCTGGGTCCGCCTCGACAGCCACGTTTACCAGGGGTACGCGGTGCCGCCGTTCTACGACAGCCTGCTCGGCAAGCTGATCGTGTGGGGCCGCGACCGCGAGGAGGCGCTGGCGCGGTCGCGCTGGGCGCTGGACCAGTTCGTCGTGGACGGCGTCAAGACCGTGATCCCGTTCCACCGTCGGGTGCTCGACCACCCGCTGTTCATGGCCGGCGACGTCACCACGCACTTCATCGAGGACCATCTCGGCTGACGGGCGCGGCGCCGTCTGCCCGGCGCCGTCCCCGGACCCTGCGGCGGGCGCCGGCAGGCGGTCAGCCGGATCGACCGGCCAGCCATCCGACGAGCAGGGCGGCGCCCACGATCCCGGCGCCGACGATCCACTCGACCATGCCGCGGGGGGCGAACACGGCGACCTCGAGCGTCACCACCACCGCGACCCCCACGAGGCCCCAGTAGCGGTCCATGAAGTCGATCAGCCAGGCGAGTGCCCGGGCGTGAGGCGTGGCCTTCACCCTCTGTCGCCGGCCTCGCGACTCTATCCGCCCGCGCCGCCGCGCCCGGTCTCCGCCGCCGGGCGGATGCTGAAGCCGGCGGCGGCGACCTGAGTGAGCAGCTGCTCCGCCGCCGGCGCGAGGAGCGCGGCGACCGCCGAGTCGTCCCGGCCGCGCGCGCTGAGGGTGATCCGGATCACATGCGTCGAGCCCAGCACCTTGGCGCGCGACTTGACGTAGACGGCCGGGTGCCGCTCCTCGGCGGCGCGCAGGACGTCGGCGATGGCCGACTCGTCCTGCAGTTCCACCTCGAGGGAGCGCTCCTCGTACCGGGCGTCGCCGAAGATCTCGGAGAAGAGCGGGCCGAGCGACTCGTCGACGATCGCCCTGAGCTCGCCGGGGACGCCCGGCAGCGAGACGATGCGCACGCCGTCGCGGCGGCAGAGGACGCCCGGCGCACCTCCGATGGGGTTGACCAGCGGCTCCGCGCCGGCCGGCAGCCACGCCATCTTGCGCCGGCTCTCGTTCATCTCGGGGAAGGGCACGTGGCCGGCGGCGAAGAACTCCTCGTACTTCGCCGCCACCATGCGCTCCGCCCCGAGGTGCAGCGCGAGCGGGACCCCGAGGCCGAGCGCCACGCCCTCGAGCGTCCGGTCGTCGCCGGTCGGACCGAGCCCGCCGACGGTGAAGACGAGCGCGGGGCGCCGGGCCAGGCACCCTCTGAGCTCGGCGCCGATCGCGGCGACGTCGTCGCGCAG
Source organism: Actinomycetota bacterium (assembly GCA_012719015.1). Lineage (GTDB taxonomy): Bacteria > Actinomycetota > Thermoleophilia > UBA2241 > UBA2241 > CAIXSE01. The sequence goes on along the minus strand of JAAYBE010000309.1, from coordinate 1,970 downwards.
CATGACCGTGCGGCGCACCAGCCCCCCGAGGCCGGTCACGCGCGTGCAGAGCCAGTTGGTGTTGGTGTCGAGCACGTCGCCGATGAGGACCTCGTTGCCGGCCGACACCACCTCGACGAGAGGGGCGCCGGTGGACGGGTCCGCAGGCCCGTGTGTGGGGATGGTGCCGCTCATGGTCCCAGTCTCCCAGATGCGCGTCCCCGGCCGCAAGGCGCCGCCCCGGGCGGCCCCGGGGCTATCTGCTCCGCAGGCCTCTCAGGTATACTGGGGCCGACGCCGAGAGGAGCCGCCGATGCACCCGCTGACGATCGTCCAGCACGAGCCCGACGGTCCGCCCGGCAGCATCACTGCCGCCCTCGACGAGTTCCAGGTGCCGTACGTCGTGCGCCACGTCTATCGCGGCGATGCACTGCCGGCGTGGCCGGACGAGACCTCCGGCCTCATCAGCCTCGGCGGCGCGATGCACGTGACCCAGACGCGCCAGCACCCCTTCCTCGCCGACGAGGTCAAGCTCATGCGCCGCATGGTGCACGAGGGGGCTCCGGTGTGGGGCATCAGTCTCGGCGCGCAGCTGCTGGTGGTCGCCTCCGGCGGCGACGTGTACCGGCGCAGACACCCGGTTCTCGGGTGGATGGAGGTCGAGAAGGAGTACGACGACCCGCTGCTGCACGGCGTCTCCTCGCCCTTCATCGCGTTCACCTGGCGGGCCTACTCGATCCGGCCCTCGCCGACCTCGCGTCTGGTCGCGCGCTCCAACGACAGCGTGCAGGCCTTCCGTGCCGGCGGCCGTGCGTGGGGCACGCAGTTCCACCCCCACATCGACGCGGCGATGGCGCCGCACTGGGTGGAGGACGCGATCAAAGAGCACAAGCATGTGGGCGAGGAGTTCGGCGACCGGCTCCGCGCCGACACAGAGAGACACCTGCCCGCCTACCCGGCCTTCTGCCGGCGGCTCACCGAGAACTTCCTCTCCATGTCCGGGCTTCTCGAGCGGTGAGCTGACGCCGCGCCTGAGCACCGGCCCCGTACGCACAGAAGCGGCGCCGGGGAGCGCCGCTTCGTGTACCCTTCACTCCCGTCTCCGGGCAGCCCCTCTGGGGGGAGGGGCTTGTGAAAGGAGCCATGGGGTGGTACCTGGAGGTGGTACCCGCGTGGGGAGGGGTGTGTGGAGGGGGACTCCGCCACGCAGTCGGTATATTACCACCGTCAAGACAGTTGAAACCACGTCTGTAGTGTTAAGTAATGTGAAGCGGGATGTCGACCTCCGGTGAGGGAGAGAGCGACGGGAAGGGGACGATGGCCGACCGGGAGATGAACACCCCGCTCCGTCGCACCCTGTTCGAGGTCGAGCGCGAGAAGCGCTGGCGCATCTGGTCGCTGTTCGCGCTGCTGCTCGGGCTCGCGTTCGTCACGCTCTGGGTCGCCTGCCTCATCGTGCTCGGTATCCTCCGTTTGACGATCCCGCTCGTGGGCGGCCTGTCGTGGCTTCTCAGCGCCCCGGGTGTGCTCACGGTGCTGGCTGCGGCGCTCGTCTTCTCGCTCGTCTACTGGAGCCTCGCCCGGGTCGGCGCGCGCGAGCGGCTCCTCCGCGCCCTGCACTGCCGGCCGCTCGACCCCGGCGACCGCTACCACGAGCGCCTCGCCAACATCGTCGAGGAGATGCGCATCTCCACCGGGGCGCCGCGCATCGAGTGCGTGGTCGTCCGCACCGTCGGGTTCAACGCCTTCGCCTTCAGCGACCTCCACGGCGGCGGCGTGATCGGCGTGACGGAGGGCGCCCTGGCCCGGTTGTCGCGCCAGCAGCTGCAGGCCGTCGTCGCGCACGAGTTCGCCCACATCCTCTCGGGCAGCTACGTCACGGTGACCGTCTCCTGCCTGCTCTTCGGCATCTACTCGTCGCTGGCCGATGCGCTGGACGAGGCCACCGAGGGCGAGGCGGGTTCAGGCGCCTCGTCGGTCGTCTTCGTCGC
>JAAYBE010000040.1 GCA_012719015.1 Actinomycetota bacterium | reverse complement strand
CCGCATCCATCCCGGACACCCCAGCACCGCGCCGTCGCGGACCATCGCTCCCGCGGCCAGCAACGCACCGCAGACCTCCTCGCGGGGGCGACGCAGCCCGTCGGCGCCGACGAGCATGAAGTTGGCCTGCGTCGGCACCGTCGCGTGTCCGCGCTCCGCCAGTCGCGCCGTCAGGTAGTCACGGAGACGCGCGTTGGTCTCGCGCCGCTCCACGACCCGCTCCTGATGCCGGAGCGCCTCGAGCGCCGCCACTTGACCGAGGAGGGTCACGTTGAACGGTTGCCGGGCCTTGTCGAGCGCCTCCCGTACCTCCGGGGCGCAGACGGCGTAGCCGGTGCGCAGACCCGCCAGACCGTAGATCTTCGAGAAGGTCCGCAGGACGACCACGTTGTCGTGACCCCGGCGGATCGCCGGCGGCCCCTCCCCGTCTTCCGCGGTCACGAACTCACGGTACGCCTCGTCGACGACCACCAGCACCTCGTCGGGCACGCTCTCCACCAGGCGCCGGATCTCCGCCGTCGGGACGTATGTGCCGGTGGGGTTGTTCGGGTTGCAGACGAGCAGGAGCTTCGTCCTGGCAGAGACGGCCGCGGCCATCGCCTCGAGGTCATGCACGTGGTCCCGCAGCGGGATCGCGACCGGGACGGCCCCGTTGATCGCGATCACATCGTGGTAGGCGGTGAACGTCGGCGCCGCCAGCACGACCTCGTCGCCACGTTCCAGGACGACTTGCCCGAGCAGGTAGAGGAGCTCGGCGGAGCCGCCGCCGACGGCGATCTCCTCCGGGCGACAGTCGTGCCGGGCGGCCAGAGCCTCACGCAGGTCGGTCGAGAGGGAGTCCGGGTAGCGGTTCACTCCGTCGAGGGCCCCGAGCAGCGCCTCCCGGACCTCGGGGAACGGCGGGAGCGGATACTCGTTCGAGGCCAGCCGCACGACCCGCTCGAGGCCGTGGCGCCGCTTGAGAGCCTCGAGAGACGGCCCTCCCTCGTAAGGGACGACGTCGGCCAACTCCGGGATGAAGCGGACGGGCATCGGTTCACCCCTCCGGCCCCGACGACCCCCCGGTCGCCTCGTCCGGCCCCGAGTTCGCGTCGGACGGCGACTCCGCCGCCAGCGGCAGGGGCTGGCCCTCGTCCTCACCGGAGACCTCGTCGGCGACCTGCTCACCGGCGCGACGCAGGGCGTCGACCTCGTCGGCGGTCAGCTCCCGGTGCCCCCCGGGCTCGAGACCCTTGTCCGTCAGAGGGCCGTAGCGCCGCCGGCTGAGGTCCTCCACCGGCAGGCCGACGCTCCGGAACATGCGGCGGACCTGGCGTTTGCGGCCCTCGTGGAGCGTGATCTCCACCAGGGCGGTCTTGGCGCTCTGCTTCCGGAGTCGCACGTCGGCCGGCGCAGTCATGCCGTCCTCGAGGTCCACGCCCTGACGGAGCGTGGCCAGAGCCCGGCGGCTGACCTTGCCGCGCACCCGCGCGACGTACGTCTTGGGGACGCCGTAACGGGGATGCATGAGGCGGTTGGCGAGCACGCCGTCGTTGGTGAGCACGATCAAGCCGGTGGTGTCGACGTCGAGGCGACCCACCGGGAAGAGCTCGCGGCCGCGGGGGACGAGGTCCACGATGACCTTGTCGGCGTGAGGGTCGCGCCGCGTACTGGCGACACCCTTGGGCTTGTTGACGAGCAGATACCTGAGTCCCCGCGGGGAGACGGGCTCACCGCGCACGGCCACCACGTCGTCGACGGTCACCTTCTGGCGGGGGAACTCGACCACCTCGTCGTTGACCGTCACCACACCCTCGCGGATGAGTTCATCGCAGGCGCGCCGCGAGCCCAGGCCGGCGCGGGCGAGGAAGACCGCGAGGTTCATCGGCTTGGCCGGGCTCATCGCGCCCTCCTCTCGGCCGTCGCGTGCAACCGCGAGCGGATCTCGTCGACCTCGTCGGCACGGAGCGCGAACCCCTCGAGCGGCGGCAGGTCCTCCCGACTCGCGAGGCCGAACAACCGCAGGAAACGCTCGCTGGTGCCGTACAGGACCGGCGTACCCGGGGCGTCGGCCCGTCCCTGCTGCTCCACCAGACCGCGCTCCTCGAGGGCTCCGAGGGCGTACTCCGACGAGACGCCCCGGACCTCCGCGATCTCCGCCCGCGTCACCGGCTCAAGATAGGCGACCACGGCGAGCGTCTCCAGCAGCGCCGGGGAGAGTTCGTCCGGGCGCTCAGCCCCGGTGAAGCCGCGCACGTCCGCGGCGCAGTCGTCGGCCACTGCGAAAGTGTGGCCGCCGGCGACCTGGCGCAGCTCGATGCCGTGCTTACCGGGGCGATACTCGATGCGGAGCGCCGCGAGGGCCGACTCGATCTCCTCCTCCCGGCGATCGAGGGCCTGTGCCAGCACCCCGGTGGACAGCGGGCGCGGAGAGATGAACAGGAGTGCCTCGAGGCGGCGTGCGAGTGGGAGCATGCGGGCGGAGGTCGGTGCCGGGACGCCCCGATGCTACCGCAGAGCGGCGCCCGGAGTCACCCCATCACCGCTGCCGGCGCCGCCACCCGGCTCACGACGATGTCGCCGAAGTGACGGGTCTGGTGCAGCAACGCCTCTCCGCTCGAGTGCAGCTCGAGGAGCGCGAAGAACGTCACCGCCCGCTCGAGACGGTCCTGGGGGGCCACCGCGGCGAACGTGAACTCCCCGGCGTCGTCGAGGAGCACGCGCAGACGACGCAGCTCCTCGACGAGCGTGACGGCGAGGTCGGCGAGGTGACTCGTGTCCGGCGCCGGCGGGTCGCGGAGCAGGGG
>JAAYBE010000308.1 GCA_012719015.1 Actinomycetota bacterium | reverse complement strand
CCGTCGATCACGCGGCCGCCGCCCGCCAGCGGATGGCGGCGGCGTGTCTCGTTGAAGCGCCTGACGAGCGCGTCGTCGGACGCCTCGAGGAACACCAGCGTGTATTCGACGCCACGCTCGTGCAGCTCGTCGAGCAGTTGCTCGAGACGTCCGAAGTACTCGCCGCCGCGGACGTCGCTGACCACGGCCACCCGGTCGACCTTGCTGCCCTCGCGGCGGAACAGGTCGACGAGCGTCGGCACCAGCTCGGGCGGCAGGTTGTCGACGCAGAACCACCCCGCATCCTCGAACGAGTCCATCGCCTGGGACTTGCCCGCCCCCGAGAGGCCCGTGATGATCACGAACTGCAGCGCGTCGGTCACGGCGCCACCCTCCCCTCCGCCACACGCACGCCCTCCAGCGTGAGCAGCCGCTCCTTCCAGGCCGGGTCGTCGCCGTACGAGCCGAGCCGGCCGTCGTTCCTGATGACCCGGTGACAGGGCAGGATCACCGGGAGCGCGTTGCGCGCCATCGCAGAGCCGGCGGCGCGATACGCGTTGGGGCTCCCCGCGGCGGCGGCCAGCTCACGGTAGCTCACCACCTCCCCGTAGGGCACCCGGCTCAACGCCTGATACACGCGCCGCTCGAACTCCGAGAACCCGTGAGCGGCGGCGTACGCGTCAACGTCGAGGGCGAACGCGACCGGCTCGCCGGCGAAGTAGCGCTCGAGCTGGTCGACCCAGTGCCCGCTCGGTCCGCGCGCCGACGGCGCGGGACGCTCCGGGTCGGGCAGCTCGAGCATCACGGGCAGGTCGTCCGCCAACATCAGATACCCGACGCCCAGCCCGCAGACGTAGACCTCCTCCCTGAGGCGCCCGCGAGCAAGCAGGTCATCCGGTCTTGTGGAGGTGCGCATAGATCTCCCTCGCTACCTTGCGCGGCAACCCCGGCACGCGCTCGATCTCCTCCCGGCTGGCGAGCAGGAACCGCTCCGGGCTGCCGAAGTGCTCCAGTATGCGCCGGCGACGCACCGGGCCGACCTGCGGGAGCTCGTCGAACACGGCGGAACGGGTCAGGTCGGCGTCCCGACGCTGCCTATGGTACGTCACCGCGAAGCGGTGCGCCTCGTCGCGGATGCGCTGCAGAAGACGCGCCCCCGGATCGTCGGCGGGCAACGGCAGCGGGTCACGGCGGCCGGGGACGAAGACCTCCTCGCGTTGTTTGGCAAGGCTCACGACGGCGAGGTCGGCGCCGGCCTCCCGCAGGGCGGCCACGGCGGCCGAGAGCTGCCCCTTGCCGCCGTCGACGACCACCAGGTCGGGGAGCGTGGCGAAGCTCTCGTCGTAGTCGCCGACGGCGGCGTCGCGGCGCTGCAGCCGCCGCCGCAGGACCTCGCTCATCATGGCGAAGTCGTCCTGACCGGCGACGTCGCGCACCGCGAACTTGCGGTAATGCGCCCGCTTCGCGACGCCGCCCTCGAAGACGACCATCGAGCCGACGGCGTGGCGCTCGCCGAGGTTGGAGATGTCGTAACACTCGATGCGTAACGGCAGGCGCTCAAGGCCGAGGACGTCGCGCAACCGTTCGAGCGCCTCGATGCGGCTCGACGAGCGTCGCGCCACGCGGTCGGCCTCGGCCTCGGCGGCGAGCGCCGCGTTGCGCGCCGCCAGTTCGAGCAGCCGCCGTTTCGGACCGCGTTTGGCGGCCCGCACCACCACTCCGGCGCCACGCCGCTGCCCGAGCACGGCGCCGAGCCCGACCCCGTCGGCCAGCGGCGCCACCACCTCCGGCGGGATCACGGAGCCCTCCCAGTAGTATTCGAGGAGGAACT
>JAAYBE010000039.1 GCA_012719015.1 Actinomycetota bacterium | reverse complement strand
TCCTTGCGCTGGGCGGCGGCGCCCTGCTTCTCCTGCGTCGCCTCGCCGACGGCCGCGGCCGCGCGTATGAGCTCGCCGGGGTGCTCCCGGCCGAGGCCGAGGTGCTCGAGTGGTACGGACGGCCGCGGTATGTGGACGTCGTGGCCTCCCCCGACAATCCCTATGTCTCCGGCGAGCTCACGCTCTGCGAGCTCTTCGACCTCGAGTTCCTGACGCTCCAGCAGGACAAGTCGGCGTGGCGCCTCGGAGGGCGGGGTGAGGAACGGCGGGCGGAGGGCTTCGTGCGGGGGCGCTGTCTCGCGACGACGCTCGTCCCGTCGCTGCCGGCGACCCCGGGCCTGGCGGAGACCTTCGTGGCCGCTATGCGTCCGGCGCCGGACGCGTGAGTCCGTTCTCCGTCGACGCCCGGCGACGAGCCGGGCGATCGAGGCTCTCCGGGCTGGAGCGTCGGCTCCGTTCTCCACGCGGGCTGGCGGTCCTGACGCTGACGACCGTCGGCGCGGCGGCCCTGGTGACCGTCCTGATGAGAGCCGCCGGCGTCCCGGGGTGGGACGACGCCGCCCACCTCTACAAGATCATGCTCCTGCGCGACGGCGACTCCATCTTCTGGGACACGTACTGGTATGGCGGCGGTTACGGCGCGATCACCTACGGCTTCGTCTTCTACTGGCTGGCGCAGTACGTCCCCGGCAAGCTGATCGCGATCCTGGCCGCCGGGGCCGTCCCGGTGTCGTTCTACCTGTATGTGCGCGACATGTGGCGGATCGACGACCCCTGGCCGGCCTGGGGCTTCGCGCTCGTCATGACGGCGTATCCGGCCCACGGCCAGGACCCTTTCGTCCTGGCCCTGGCGCTCACGCTCGTCGGGCTCGCGCTGCTGGCCCGCGGCCGACCGGTGTGGGCGGCGCTGCCGGTGTCCGTCGGCATCTTCGCCAACCCCATGGGGCTGGTGGTCGTCACGCCGTTCGTGATCGGCGACCTCATCGTCCGGCGCGAGGCGCGGCGGCGATACCTGCTGTGGATCGCCGCCCTCGCCCCGGCCGTCCTGCTGCGTCTCGCGGTCGGCCTCGCTTTCTCCGAGCCCGGCGCGTATCTCAACGAGACCTCCCAGCTCCTGGTCTTCGTCGGCTTCGCGTTCGTCGGCGTGGCGCTGGCCGGAGTGAACGCGGCGCACCCGCGCCGGCCGTTCCTGGTGCTCTTCCTCGTGTACGCGGCCCTCTGTGTCGGCTCGTTCATCACCCCCGGCAGCCCGTTGGGGAACAACATCGGCCGCTTCTTCATGGTCTTCGGGCTGCCGTTGCTCCTGCTGCTGCGCCACACGCGGCTCAGGCAGCCGTTCCGGCACGGCGACCTCGCGGTGGTCGCGATCGCCGCCTTCGCGATCCTGCAGTTCGCCACCGCGGCGAGCCATTTCTTCAACGCCGTGGAACGGCCGCAGACGACGCGGGCGTACTTCGCCCCCGCGCTGGCGGTGGCGGAGGACCTGCGCGATCCCGACTACCGCCTGCACGTGGTCGCGCTGCGGCGGCATTGGGAGGCGCTCTACTTCCCCGAGGCCGGCCACCCCATCACCCGCGGCTGGTACCGGCAGGCGGACGCCATCCACAACGCGTTCTTCTACGCGCCCTATGACTCCGACGAGTACGTGAGCTGGCTGCGGAGCATGGGCGTGCGTTACGTGTTCCTGCCGCTGCAGGCGCCGCTCGATCCCTGGAGCCTGCCGGAGGCCGGGCTGCTCGAGGGCTCGTCCGCGTTCCGCCTGGTCGCGCAGCCCGGCGAGTGGCGTGTGTACCGGCTGGTCGACGCCGAACCGATCCTCGTACCCGAGGCGGCCGGGCCGGGCGGCCCGGCGCGCGGCGACATCAGCTTCTTCGGGCACGAGCGGATCATCTTCAGCGTCACGGCGCCGGGCGTCTACCGCATGAAGGTCACGTCGTCGCCATATTGGGTGCTCGACGGTCCGGGCAGGGTGGAGCCGCGGCGTGACCGGTTCATGGACCTGCACCTGAGCCGCGCCGGTACGTACACGCTGCGTTTCGAGGTCACTCCCGCGAAGGCGCTCGACAGCCTGGCCGGCAGGTTCCGGCGGTGACGGGCGTCCACCGCCGCGTCTCTTGAGGGTAGAATGCGCCCATGCCGCGCCCACGTCTTTCGCCGGAGGTCTTCGCCCTCCCCGTCGAGCGCCTGCGGGAGGGCTACTACTCGGACGCCTACTTCAACGGCGCCAAGCGCGTGCTCGAGGCGAAGGACCTGCACCCGCGGGTGACCATGCAGATCTTCCAGAAGACCGCCGGAGCGGTGCTGGGCGGCATGGACGAGGCTCTCGCCATCCTGCGCCTGTGCTCGGGGCGCTTCAGGACCGAGGGCGGTGAGCGTGTGTGGGTGGACGGTTGGGACCGGCTCGTGGTGCACGCCCTCCGTGACGGCGACGATCTCGCTCCGTGGGAGACGGTGCTCACCATCGAGGGCGACTACAGCCTCTTCGCCCACCTGGAGACGGTGTACCTCGGCGTGCTCTCCCGGCGCACGCTCATCAGCAGCAACGTCCGTCGCGTGGTCGAGGCGGCGCGCGGGAAGCCGATCCTCTTCTTCCCGGCGCGGTTCGACCATTACCGGGTGCAGACCGGTGACGGGTACGCCGCCCACATCGCCGGGGCTATCGGGGTCAGCACCGACGCGCAGGCATCGTGGTGGGGCGGCAAGGGGATCGGCACCGTACCGCACGCGCTGATCGGCGCGTTCGGCGGCGACACGGTGGCCGCCACGGCCGCTTTCGCCGACCTCCACCACCCCGAGATCAACGTCACCGCATTGGTGGATTGGGACAACGACTGCGTCGCCACCAGCCTCGCCTGCGCCCGGGCGCTCGGCGAGCGGCTCTGGGGAGTGCGGCTGGACACGAGCGAGACCCTCGTCGACCGCTCGCTCTGGGACCGGATGGGGACGTTCCGTCCCAACGGTGTGGCGCCGGAACTGGTGCGCGCCGTGCGCCGGGCCCTCGACGACGAGGGGTTCCAGCGGGTCCATATCGTCGTCAGCGGCGGGTTCGATGCCGAACGCATCCGGCGCTTCGAGGAGGAGGGCGTGCCCGCCGACGCCTACGGGGTCGGCAGCAGTCTCCTGCGCGGCAACACCGACTTCACTGCGGACGTGGTCCTGCTGGAGGGGCGGCCGTGCGCCAAGACCGGCCGCCGACACCGTCCGAACCCGCGGCTCGAACGAGTGACGTAGGCCGAACGGCCGGGTATCTGACGCTCATGGAGACCGACGCACGACAGCCCCGCCGAGCGGTCATCGTGGTCGACATGCTGGTCGGCTTCTGTCGCCGGGGCAACCTGTACAGTCCGCGTTACGAGCCGGTCGTCTCACGACTGCAGGCCCGCCTCGCGGAGGCTGAGGCCCGGGGCGAGTCCGTCGTCTTCCTCGCCGACAGCCACCTCCCCGACGACCCCGAGTTCGCGATGTTCCCCAGTCACTGCGTCGAGGGGTCCGGTGAGGACGAGGTGGTGCCCGAGCTCAGGGGGTTCGCAGACCGCGGCACGACGGTCACCAAACGCACCTTCTCCGGGTTCCACGAGACGAGGCTGGACGAGGTGCTCCGGCGCCTCGCCCCGGACGTCGTCGAGGTGGCGGGCGTGTGCACGGACATCTGCGTGCTGCACACCGTGGCCGGCCTGCGGGCACGGGGTCACGAGGTGGTGGTCCGGCGCGACCTTGTGGAGACGTACGACGCCCCGGGGCACGACGCGGAGGAGTTCAACCGGTTCGCGCTCGCCCATATGCGCGACGTACTGGGCGCGCGCGTCGAGTGACGTCCGCGGAGCGGCGATTCAGTCGCTCGAGTGCGGCGAAGTCGACGCGCCGTCGTCGAGGAGGTCGACGAAGCTCTGCGCGCGCCGGCCGGTGGCGGAGGCGGGGTCGAGGTCGGCGGCTCTCTGCCAGTGACTCCTGGCTTCGTCGACCCTCCCGTCCGAGAAGCAGAGGATGGCCAGCGCGAAGTGCGCCTCCTGGTCGTCGGGGTGCTGCTTGAGGACGGCACGGAGCGCGGCCTCGGCCTGCTTCGAGCGTCCCTGCGCATGCCAGACCATCGCCCGGCCCGTCTGCCCCGCGACGTTGTCAGGTTCGATGTCGAGCGCCTCGTCGTACGTCTGCTCGGCGTCGTCGAGACGCTGGGCGAAGAAGTAGGCCTCGCCCAGGTCGAGCAGCACGCGCACGTCGCCGGGGTCCTCGGCGCGGCGCGCCTCCAGGTCCTTGAGGGCGACGTGAGGCTCTTCCGTCGGATCGCCCCCGATGGACGGGTGACCTGCCGGCAGGGCGCCGGCCGAAGGCTCCCCGGATGAGCCGGCGCCCGCCTCCCCGCCGCCCGTGGTCAGGCCGACGGCGACGATCGCGACGGCCGCGGCCACGGCGACACCGACGGCGATGAGGGCCAGGGATCGTGTCACACTCGTCCTTCCGTGGAGAGTCGCTCCGCGAGAGCGTCCGCAGGATAGCATCGGGTCGTCCCGGACGCGACCGCCTTTTGCCCGCAAAGCAGCGATATCCGAGGGGGATGCGGCCGGCTCTCCGCAAACCTTAACGGGCAGTTAACATCATCCGTCCCACGCTTGACCCCGAGCGGCCGGCGACGGTACAGTGAACAAGACTGGAATAGTCCGGTCTTCACCGAAGGACGGCGACCATAGGGCTGCAACTCACACGAGGGGCCGAATACGCCATCCGGGCGATGGCCTATCTGGCGGGCCATCCGGAGGGTCATGTCGCCTCGCTGCACGAGATCGGCGAGGCGCAGGATATCCCCGAGAGCTTCCTCGCCAAGATCCTCCAGAGCCTCGTGCGTGCGGGCCTCGCCGTCTCGCAGCGGGGCGCGCACGGGGGCTTCGCCCTTGCGCGCCCGGCCTCCGAGATCACGATGCAGCAGGTGATCGAGGCGGTCGACGGGCCCATCTCGGTCAACCGTTGCGTCCTGAGCCCGGACGACTGCGCCCGGAGCGCCTCGTGCGCGCTGCACGGATCCTGGCTGCGGGCGCAGGCGCAGCTCATGGACGTGCTGGGCTCCGTCACTCTCGAGTCGCTGGTCCCGCAGCCGGCGCCCGCCGGCTGACGACCCGCCCTTCCGGTCGGCTCAGTCCTCGGGATATCCCGCGGGATGGGCGCGCATCCATTCCCAGGCGTCCGCCACGGCGTCCGCGAGGCTCCGTCGCGGACGCCAGCCCAGGCGCTCCGCCGCGCGCCGGTTGCCGGCCACCAGTACGGCCGGGTCGCCGGCGCGGCGCGGCGCGGACTCCCGTCTGAGCGTCGACCCGGTGACCTCCTCGACGGCGTCGAGTACGGCCCGCACCGAGTCGCCGCTGCCCGTCCCGAGGTTGAACGCGCCCTGCACGGCGGGCAGCGCCTCGAGCGCGGCGATGTGCGCGTCGGCGAGGTCGGCGACGTGCACGTAATCGCGCACGCAGGTGCCGTCGGGCGTCGGGTAGTCCTCGCCGAACACCCGGATCGACGTGCCGTCGCGCGCCGCGCGGAGGGCCAGAGGGACCAGGTGTGACTCGGGGTCGTGGTCCTCGCCGCAGGCGCCGTCGGCGCCGCAGGCGTTGAAGTACCGCAGGGCGGTCGCGCCCAGTCCGTCACGCTCCCTTGCCTGCCACAGCAATTCCTCGGCGGCGAGCTTGGTCTCACCGTACGGGTTCGTCGGTGCGAGGGCATCGTCCTCGTCGATCGGGGTGCGCTGCGGCGCTCCGTAGACCGCGGCCGTGGAGCTGAAGACCAGCCGGTCGACGTCCGCCGCACGCGCGGCAGCGAGCACCGCCGCCGTCCCGTCGACGTTGACGCTGCGGTACCGCGCCGGCTCCGCGACCGACTCCGCGACCTCCGCCAGCGCCGCCATGTGGACCACCGCCTCACAACCGCCCTCGAGAAGCGCGTCGCGCACGGCGTCGGCGTCACGCACGTCGCCGTCGACGAGCGGGACGCCGCCGGCGACGGCTGCCCGGTGTCCGCGCGACAGGTCGTCGTAGACCACGACGTCGTGGCCGCGCGCCGTGAGGCGCGACACGATGACGCTTCCGATGTAGCCGGCGCCGCCGGTGACCAGGATGCGCATGGGGCGATGCTATCAGGTGGCGGGAGCCAGACGCGGCGCGGTCGTCGTCGTCCACTCCGGTCCGAGTGCGTCGGCGCGGACGGCCGTCTCACGACGGCCGTCCCCTGCGACGACGAAGCGCCCGGCGGGAGCCGGGCGCCTGCGCGTCGCCGCCGGTCCCGGCGGCGTGGTGTGTGGCCGGCGGCGCGACCGCGCCGCGGGTCTCAGCCTCAGCCGAAGGGGCTGCCGCTGGGCACGGCGCACCCGGCGCCGGAGCTGCGCGCCCCGATGTTCTTGAGGAAGCTCGAGAACTTCTGCCGCACGTCGGCGCTGCCGCACTCGGGACAGACGCGGTCCTCGTCCTTCAGGAACCCCTGGCGGTAGACCTCGAACTCCTTGCCGCAGGCGTCACAGACGAGATCGTAGGAAGCCATGACCCTCCATCTGATGGTGGACGATATACCCTAGGGGGTATTATACGCGGGACTCGGAGGCGGGCAAACCCGTCTTCGTCCATCGTACACTGACGCGGGCCCTCGAGGGCGGAGCGCAAGGAGGAGGGAAGAGCATGGGATCCAGGGTGCTCGGGACGGTCGCCGCGGCGGCGATGCTCGTGATGGTGCTGGCGGCCGCCGGCTGCGGCTCCACCGGCGCGGACGGCCAGAAGGACGCGGCCGGTGGCTCGTACGCCGGACGGATCATCCCGCCGGCCGAGTTCGCCGTGGCCGACTTCGCCGGCAAGCCGCTGGTCGTGAACATGTTCGGCTCGTGGTGTCCGCCCTGCAACATGGAGGCGCCGGAGCTGGCCGCGTTCGCCGAGCAGAACCCGGACGTCCAGGTCGTCGGCGTGGCCTGCCAGGACGACGAGGCGGCGGCGGTCGGGTTCATGGAGGAGTACGGTCTGACCTTCCCCCTGGTCGTGGACGACGGCCGGATCGTGCAGGAGACCGGCACCACGGCCTTCCCGACCACCATCTTCTTCGATGCGGGGGGCGTCGAGGTCGACCGCATCGTGGGGGCCGCGACGCTCGACCAGTTCAACGCCTCGCTCGCCAAGGCGCAGTGACCGCTCGCGAGGCCGGATGACGACCGGCGTGAGGGCCTCGTGATCGCGGCGGAGATCACCTCGCTCAGCCTGTCGGCGGTCGGGCTCGCGTTCGCCGCGGGCCTGCTCTCCTTCTCCTCGCCCTGTGTGCTGCCCCTGCTGCCCGTCTATCTCTCGTTCATCTCGGGAGTGGGCGTGGAGGAGCTGGGGCGTGAGCATCGTCGGCTGCTCTGGACCTCGCTCCTGTTCGTCGCCGGGTTCACGGCGGTCTTCGTGCTGATGGGCGCCGGGGCCGGCGGTGTCGGCCGGCTGCTCATCCGCCATCGCCACGAGCTCATGGTGGCCGCCGGCGCGTTCATCGCCTTCAGCGGCCTCGTCGTGGCCGGTGTCGTCAGGCTGCCCGAGCCGGCGCTCAAGGTGGCGCCGCGCCGCGCCGGGGCCGGCGGCGCGTTCCTCGCCGGCGCCGCGCTCGCCGTCGGCTGGACGCCGTGCGTCGGTTACGTGCTCGGCGCGATCCTCTCGATGGCCGCCACGAGCCAGAGCGCCGTCTCGGGCTCTCTGCTTCTGCTGGTGTACTCGCTGGGTCTCGGGCTGCCTTTCGTGCTCGCCGCCCTCGCCTTCGACCGGATGAGCCGTCGGCTCGGCTGGGTCAAGCGGCACTACCGCGCCATCCAGGTCACGGCCGGCGCCCTGCTGGTGCTGTTCGGCATCCTCATGATGCTCGGCGTGCTGCAGCAGCTCGCGCGCTGGATGCCGGCGTTCAGCCTCGGGGGGCTGTGACTCCGGCGCGGACGGTATCCTTGGGCGGTGAGCGCCCGTCATCGCATCCCCGAGCTCTCGCCTGAGGGCCGCGCCGCGGCCGAGGCGCTGCGCCGCGAGGTCGCCGGCGAGGTGTGGACGACCCCGCTGCGGCGCTGGCTGTACTCGACCGACGCCTCCAGCTACCGGGTGGTGCCGGAGGTCGTGCTCGTGGCCGGCTCCCCCGACGACCTCGCCGTCGCCGCGGCGGTCGCGGCGCAGACCGGGCTCGCCGTCTCCGCACGCGGCGCCGCCACCAGCGTCGCCGGCCAGGCCATCGGGCCGGGCGTCGTGGTGGACTGCTTCAAGCTCGACGCCGTCCTCGAGGTCGACGTCGGGGCGCGGCGGGCGCGCGTGCAGCCCGGCGTGGTGCAGGCGGCGTTGAACGCGGCCGCGGCCCCATACGGCCTGGAGTTCGGCCCCGACACCTCCACCGTGGACCAGGCGACGCTCGGAGGGATGGTGGGCAACAACTCCTCCGGGTCACGCTCGGTCGTCTACGGTGAGACCAAGGACAAGGTACTGCGCCTCGCCGGGGTGCTGGCCACCGGGGAGACGATCGCGCTCGGCCCGTGCGCCGGCGGGGACCTTTCGTCCGGGATCGGCGGGGCTGCGAGCGCTCCCCTCGCGGCGGCGCTCGCCCGGATACGCGGGCGCGCCCGGG
>JAAYBE010000038.1 GCA_012719015.1 Actinomycetota bacterium | reverse complement strand
GAGGGCCGCTGCCGGGGCGTCGTCGCCTACGACATGATCCGTGGCGGGTTCGAGGCGTTCACGGCCGACGCCGTGGTCATGGCCACCGGCGGCGCCGGACGCATCTACGCCAACTCCACCAACGCCATCATCAGCACCGGCGGGGCCGCGGCGGCCGCCTATCACGCCGGCGTCCCCATGGAGGACATGGAGTTCGTCCAGTTCCACCCGACGGGTCTGTACACCACACACATCCTCATGACCGAGGGCGCGCGCGGCGAGGGCGGTTATCTCATCAACGACGAGGGCGAGCGCTTCATGGCAAGGTATGCCGCCAAGGCGATGGAGCTGGCCCCACGCGACATCACGTCCCGGGCCATCACGACGGAGATCGACGAGGGCAGGGGCATCGGCGGCGGCGACTACGTGCATCTCGACCTGCGCCACCTCGGCGCCGAGCGCATCCTGGAGCGCCTGCCCGGCATCCGCGACCTGGCGATCCACTTCGAAGGGGTCGACCCCATCGAGGAGCCGATCCCGATCAAGCCGGTGCAGCACTACACCATGGGCGGTATCGACACCGACGTCGACGGCCGCACCCGGATGCCCGGCTTCTACGCCGCCGGCGAGTGCGCCTGCGTCAGCGTCCACGGCGCCAACCGGCTCGGCGGCAACTCGCTGCTCGAGACGATCGTCTTCGGCCGCCGCGCCGGCATGGCCGTGGTGGCCGATCTCGAGGGCGGCGCCCCGGGCGGCGATCCCGCACCTGCCGGGCGCGCCGCCGTCGCCGCGCTCGAGGCCAGGGTCGCGGAGCTGGCGGCGCGCGGCTCCGGCGGCATCGACCCCTACGCCGTCCGCGAGGAGATGATCGCCGCCACGCGGGACTGCTTCGGAGTGTTCCGCGAGGAGGCCGTCATGCGGACCGGGGTCGAGGTGCTGCGCCGCCTCAAGGAGCGCTGCGCCGGCATCGGCCTGCGCAACGCCGGCGGCGTCTTCAACCTCGACCTCATGCGCACGCTCGAGCTCGAGGGCATGGTCGACCTCGCCCTCTGCGTCGCTGAGGGCGCCCTCGCGCGCACCGAGTCGCGCGGCTCCCACTCGCGCACCGACTACCCGGCGCGCGACGACGAGCACTGGCTCAAGCACACGCTCGCCCATTACACGCCCGAGGGCCCGCGGCTCGAGTACGTGCCCGTCGCGCTCGGCACCTTCGAGCCACAGGAGCGCAAGTACTGATGCGTACGGTCACCTTCCACATCCAGCGCTGGGACCCTGACCGCGACGAGAAGGGCGCCCCGCGCACCGAGTCCTTCGAGATCCCCTACGCCGGCCAGCTCACGGTGCTCGACGGGCTCTTCCACATCCAGGAGAAGATCGACGGCTCGCTCGCCTTCCGCTACTGCTGCCGCGCCTCCATCTGCGGCTCGTGCGCGATGTACATCAACGGGCGGTACCGGCTGGCCTGCCAGACCAACGTCAAGCATCTGCACACCGACGAGGTGCGCATCGAGCCGCTGCCTCACCTGCCGCTGGTCAAGGACCTCGTGTGCGACATGACCGACTTCTTCGCCAAGTACGAGTACATCCAGCCGTGGCTGATGCGGACGAGCCGGGAGCCGGAGAGGGAGATCCTGCAGTCGCCGGCCGACCGCCGCAAGCTCGACATGCCCATCGACTGCATCCTCTGCGGCGCCTGCTACAGCAGCTGTCCTTCGGTGTGGGGCGAGGACCACTACCTCGGCCCGGCGGCGCTGCTCAAGGCGTACCGTTTCGAGGTCGACTCGCGCGACGAGGCCGTGAAGTCGCGCCTGCCGAGCTGGGACAACGAGCGCGGCGTCTACCGCTGCCACGTGATCACCAACTGCGTGGAGGCCTGCCCGAAGGAGCTCAACCCCACGGAGGGCATCCAGTGGCTCAAGATGGCGGCCGTGCGGCGGAGGTTGTTCGGGCGCGGGAAGTGACGGAGCGCGGCCGGGCATCCGTCCGCGGCGGGGCGTACCCCCGGCAGGTATAATCCCGGCAACGCGAGGTCCCCGCGCGGGGGCGCACAGCGGAGGGCAGATGAAGACGTCAGTGGGCAAGACCAAGCTCGAGATCGCGGTCGGCGACATCACCCAGCTCGAGGTGGACGCGGTCGTCGCGCCGGCCTCCGTCGAG
>JAAYBE010000307.1 GCA_012719015.1 Actinomycetota bacterium | reverse complement strand
TCCTCGCGGCGCGGCCGTCCGCGCAGCAGCGCCTCCCAGCGTTCGGCGCCGGAGCCGGGCTCGGTCAGCGCACCCAGGAAGAGCGCCTCGACACGTCCGCCGGTCGCGCGATGGAAGAAGCTCCGCGCCGGGAAGACGCGCGTGTTGTTACGCACCAGTACGTCACCGGGTCGCAGCAGCCGCGGCAGGTGTGTGAAGACGTGATCCTCGAGCGGCCCTCCGGCGCGGCGCACCAGCAGCAACCGCGCCGCGTCACGCGGCTCGACCGGCGTCTGCGCCACCAGGCGGTCGGGCAGGTCGTAGTCGAGATCGTCGAGGGTGATGGTGCCGTCCGTCCCGCTCACGCGCGCCTCGCTCGCCGCGACCGGCGTGCGTGCCAGGCCTCCCACTTGCTCGCGGCGCACCCGCAGTAGGGCTGTCGGTACAGCCCCAGCCGGCGGCTCTCGGCATAGCTCGTCCGGAAGCGGTCGCGAGCGTCGACGTAGATGAAGTCCACGCCGTGACGGTCGGCGGCCGTCTCTCCGGCGGCGACGATGATGTCGTGACGCTGATACGGACTGACCGTGAGGGTGGTGGAGAACCGCGCGAAGCCCAGCTCCCGCGCCGCGGCTCCGGCGGCGTCGAGCCGCAGGCCCAGGCAGGCCACGCAGCGCTCGTCCGGGCCGGCGTGTGCCAGGCCCGTGCGCCAGGCGAGCCACCCCTCCGACTCCTCGCGCTCGGCGGGCAGGATCAGCTCGAGGGCGGCTGCACGGCTGTATCGCACCATGCTCTCGCGCCGCCGCTCGCGCTCGGCCTCCGGCTGGATGTTGGGGTTCTCGAACCAGGCCACCGGCTCGACGCCGAGCTCGCGCCACGCGGGCACCGCGACCGTGGAACAGGGCCCGCAACAGGCATGGAGGAGCGTGCTGCTCATGGCCTCGAGTATAACGTCCCGCAGTGACCGGACGACGCGCCCGCCCCCGCCCGGATCACAGCTCGTCGAAGAGCGTGTCGCCGCGGGCCGGCGGCGTGAGGCCGCAGTGGAGGAACCCGCTGCGCGTGAGCACCCTGCCGCGCGGGGTCCGCTTGAGGAATCCCTGCATGATCAGGTACGGCTCATACACGTCCATGACCGTGTCGGCCTCTTCGCCGAGCGCGACGGCCAGCGTGTCGAGTCCTACCGGGCCGCCGTCGAACTTCTCGGCGATCGTGTGCAGGATGTCGCGGTCGAGCTTGTCGAGGCCCTCGCCGTCCACCTGGAAGAGCTCGAGGGCGGCCAGGCAGATGTCGCACTCGATGACACCCTCGTGCCGGACCTCGGCGTAGTCGCGCACCCGGCGCAGGAGCCGGTTGGCGACGCGCGGCGTGCCGCGCGAGCGCCCGGCGATCTCGAGCGCGGAGGCGCGGTCGATGCCGACGCCGAGGATGCCCGCCGACCGCCTGACGATGGCGGCCAGCTCCTCGACGGCGTAGTACTCGAGCCGCTGCCACACGCCGAAACGGTCGCGCAGGGGCGTCGTCAGGA
Source organism: Actinomycetota bacterium (assembly GCA_012719015.1). Lineage (GTDB taxonomy): Bacteria > Actinomycetota > Thermoleophilia > UBA2241 > UBA2241 > CAIXSE01. The sequence goes on along the minus strand of JAAYBE010000307.1, from coordinate 1,121 downwards.
GCCCGGTGCGCGTGGTGGCCCCGATCAGGGTGAACGGTTGGACCTGCATGCGGATGCTGCGCGCCGCCGGTCCCTCGCCGATCATGATGTCGATCTCGTAGTCCTCCATGGCCGGATAGAGGACCTCCTCGACCGCCGCGTTCAGGCGGTGGATCTCGTCGACGAAGAAGACGTCACCGGCTTGGAGGTTAGTGAGCAGACCCGCCACGTCGACCTTGCGCTCGAGGGCAGGCCCGGAGGTGGTGTGCATGCCCACCCCCAGCTCGTGGGCGATGATGCCGGCCAGGGTCGTCTTGCCGAGGCCCGGAGGACCGGCGAGAAGCACGTGGTCGAGGGTGTCTCCCCGCTGCTTGGCCGCCGCGACGAAGATCTCGAGCTGCTCCTTGGCGGCCTGTTGGCCGACGAAGTCGTCGAACCGCCGCGGCCTGAGGCCGAGCTCGAGGTCTGCATCGTCGGCCCGCTGATTGGGGTCGCCGATGCGGTCCCGACGCGTACCGGGCGTCATGTGACCGCCTTGCGCGTCAGGGCGAACTTCACGAGATCCTCCACCGGGGCGTCGTCGGGCGCGCCGCGCAGCGCCTCCTCGGCCTCGCGCAGCGTGAGACCGAGGTTCTGCAGCGCGGAGCGCGCCTCGATGAACCGGGCGCCGACGGGTACGCCGGGACCGCCGAGGTCCGCGGCGGCCGGCGGCAGCTCGCCCACCTTGTCCTTGAGCTCGACCACGAGCCGCTGGGCCAGCTTCTTGCCGATGCCCGGGATGCTCTCGAACTTCTTGACGTCGTCCCGCGCCACCGCCAGCTCGAGCTCCGCGACCGGATAGCCGGAGAGCACCGCCAGGGCGACTTTGGGGCCGACGCCGCTCACGGCGGTCAGCCACAGGAAGAAGGTCCGTTCACGGGTCTCGCGGAAGCCGAACAACTGGAGCGCGTCCTGGCGCACGTTGAGGTACGTGTGCAGCTCCACGTGCTCGCCGACGTGCGGCGCGAGGCTGCCGAGTGTGCGTCCCGACGCGAGGACCTCGAGGCCGAAGCCCCCGACCTCGACGACGGCACGCTCGCCCTCCACAGCGGTGAGGACGCCGCTCACCGAGGCGATCATCGGCCCCTCCCGGCGGCGACTCC